>JAACFM010000135.1 GCA_009937445.1 Gammaproteobacteria bacterium
TACTCGATCCGCTGCCATCAACCTGACTGCCGTTGTCAGCGATGACCACTTTGGCTCCTTGTTCAGCCAATAGAAGTGCTATACATCGCCCCACACCACGAGCAGCACCTGTGACTATCGCAACTTTTCCTTCGACTTTTCCTGCCATCCTGTGTCTCCTCTAATTTCTTCGGTTCGCGCTCTTAAGTCCACGCGGTTGCACGATGATGTGCTTCAATCATACATGCCTGAGAGATATTTACGGCTTGTCACAAAAGCGAATTCGATTCGCATTTATGCGCGTTATAATTCCAGAGTTGCCGCGACTCTTTCAACTGCGTCGATGTAATCCTCCATCAATGACTGGACTACTTGTCTGACGGATAATTCGTCGTTCAGCATTCCGATTACCTGGCCGGCAGGGTATGACACCATCTCGTCGATGGAGAAATGCGCAAATCGTTCGGCTGCGTCGCTTGTCAGTAGATATTGCAAGGGAAACGGCAGCGGTTCCGGCGCGTCGTCCGCATCCCATGCGGCGGTAAAGCCGCTCTTAATCATTCGGTTCGGCTTGCCACTCATACAGCGAGAGCGAACGGTGTCCTTGGAAGTACTGGCGATAACCTTGCTGCGTTGAATTGGCGTAAGTTCGCTCTGTTGGGTGGGTAACCACAGCGACCCGGTCCACACACCCTGTGCCCCCAATGCGATGGCTGCAGCGATTTGCGCGCCGGAACCGATTCCACCAGCCGCCAGTACTGGCATTGGCGACACTTCTTTGACGACCTGCGGTGTCAGCACGAGCGTCGAAATATCGCCTGTGTGTCCCGCTGCTTCGCCACCGACGGCAATGACGATATCGCAGCCCGCGGCTTTGTGTTTCGCAGCATGCTTGGCCTCACCAGCCATTGCAGCCACGCGGATATTGTGAGATCGGCACAGCTCCATGACCTCTGGCGGCGGTGTGCCAAGCGCGTTCGCGTAAAAAGAGATTTTCTTGTGCTTTTCCAGCGTAGTCCGCAACATTTCGATGGGACGATCACCTATCGTCGCACCGTCTTCCGCACTCGCCAGATGCCCCACATAGTCAGGTGGAAGTTCCGGAACGTCGTTTTCAGCGAGAAGCGCTTTGATGAATGCCTGGTGTTCGTCAGGAATCATGGCTTTCAGCTTCTCCGTATCATCTTCTTCGATGCGACTCGCCGGAATAAGGAAGTCTATTCCATATTTGTAATCACCAATATTGCGGTCAATCCAGTTGAGTTCTTCTTCCAGTCGTTCGGGCGTAAATCCGACCGCACCGAGAACGCCAAATCCTCCGCTCTTCGACACCTCAACCACTACATCGCGGCAATGAGTAAAGGCGAATATTGGGACATCAATATCCAACAGTTCACATATAGACGTTCTCATAGTTATCCTTTCTTGATTTAGCGTAACGTTCTACGCCTTGTGTTTTTTTCGCCGAACTTCGATGCCGTGATCGCCACGGAACCAGGTGTCCGCTGTAATGCCCTCGGCACGTAGCAGATCTTTGCGAATTTTCTGCGTAGGTGTCTTGGGCAGTTCAGGCATTACCCGGATGTAGCTCGGCAACATGAAGTGGGCCATACGGCTTTCCAGGAATCGAAACAGATCCATCGGGAATAGCTCTCTGCCATGTAGCGCTGACACAACGATCATGACTTCGTCTTCCGAAAATTCACTCGGCACCGGAATGGCAGCGACATCGACAACGTCTGGGTACATCGACACTTCGGTCTTTCACACGGTCAACAAAGAAGAAATTGTTGTCTTCGTCATATCGGAATGCATCGCCGGTATGAAACCACCCGTTTCGCCAGGCGATCGCCGTCGCTTCGGGATTCTTGTAATAACCGCTGTTCATGGACCACGGCCGATCCGTTCGAATGATCAATTCGCCAACTGTGCCCGGCGGGACGATTTGGTCGTATTCATCGACGACACGAACTTCGATGCCTGGCCGTGGCTTGCCGCAGGTGCCAAGTTTCTCGGGATTAATTTCAGACATCAATGGCGAACATGCCTCTGTCATATTAAATGCCGTACGCATACTGAGGCCATGCCGATCGGCCAATGCGATTGCATCCTCATTCCACGGTACGGTGATTACATGCTGCAGAGAGTGGTCCTTGTCATCTGGTGCCGGTGGAAGTTTCAGCAGAAAGGGCGTCATTGCGCCCAACAGGCAGGTCATCGTGATCTGATATTTTCGAATGACTGGCCAAAACTGGTGCGTGCTGAAACTGTCGACTACGACGCATGAGCATCCATGAGTAATTGCCGATGCGATCAATACAGTACCGCCAACATGGAACAACGGCAGATTGATGAGAATTCGATCGGAACCGATCAGAAAGTCGTACGGCTCCGCACCTGTGGTGTAGGTTTGCACGTACGAAGACAGCACAGCCTTTGAGGGTCCGGTGGTTCCCGATGTGAATATGATGTACATCGGATGAGACGGGTGATGGCCGTTTTCGTGGATATCGTCGTTATAGCCGGCCGCATCGGCGGGCCCGAATAACGCTGACGCAGAATGAGTGGCTACTTTCTCGAGCTGGCACTCGCCATGTGTGACGACGACATCAAGTAACTCGGGCCCGAGGTCGATATCGTTCAGACGTGGCGCCAGATCCGCGTGACAAACCATCAGTTTGGCGTCGGACAGCTGGATGAGGTTCTGGAGGAGCATACCCTTGTACGCCGTGTTCATCGGCACGTATACGGCGCCCAGGTAGTTCAGGGCAAACCAGGTCAGCACCGCCTCGGCATTGTTGGGTTGCCACGAGAGCACATGGTCACCGGCGCTGACGCCTAGTCGCTGCATTCGTGCTGCGGTGCTGCGCGTTTGCCCCAGAACATCGGACCAACTCAATTCGAGACCGTTTTCAAAAATCAGCGCGACGTCATCGGGTTTCTCGCGAGCCCATTTTTCAATGAGCGGGCCAAGGACGCAAGACTCACGTGACGGAATATCGAAAGCGTGACTCATAGTGCGACCCAAACGGGGGTTGCTTCGTCGGGACCGTTGTCTTCAAAAGCGATTTTGACGTTCTGTCCAATCGCGATGTTTCCGACTTCGCCATCATAACGGAGGCTGAGGGTCGGCCCTTCGCCGAGTACAGCTGTTGTTACAGCATATGGCAGAAGTTTCTTGAAACCGCCGTGACTGCTTTCGGTAACAATTGCGAAGCTCTTAACCGTTGCGATTCCATCGCTGTGACGCCACTCAGTCTTTGCATAGCAGTTCGGACAGTATTTATAGCCAGTAAAGCTGCACTGATCGCAGTTTCTGCAATGCTGAAGCATGAATTCACCGCGCTTTGCGGCTTCGAAAAAGTCAGCGGTGCCGTCAGTTCGAATTGGAGTCGGGCGTTTCTCGTCTATGGCCATTTAAACATCTGCCCCCAAGACGAGGCTTGCGTGATATTGCAGGGCACCGCCATTGCCGCTCACGAGCGTCAAATCGTGTTTTGGCACTTGCCTCTCTCGTGCCTGTCCCCGAGTTTGAATGATTGCCTCGGATATTGGTGTCATGCCCCACATGTAATAACCTGACAACTGCCCACCGCCCGTATTCGTTGGCAGGTCGCCGCCGGGGCCAAGTCGACCATTGGAAAATGCCTCGCCGCCTTCGCCTTTTGCGCAGTAGCCGTAGTCTTCCAACGTGACAAGCGTCGTATACGTAAAGCAATCGTATATTTGTCGAATGTCGATGTCGCCAAGTTCAACGTCCGCCATTTGCAGAGCTTGCAGACCGGACATCCTGGCGCCCGTATGAATCATTCGGTCATCGCGGTCCCCGGGATGGCCCTGACCCCAACCGAGTATTCGAACGGGTGGCTGCTTTAGGTCCCGGGCGCGTTCGAGGCTGGTAACAATGACTGCTACCCCTCCGTTGGAAACCACGCAGCAATCAAGCAGATGAAGCGGGTCGGCGATCATTCTGGAACTTTGATGGTCGGCGATGGTGATCGGGTCACGTTTTTGTGCCAGCGGGTTCATGCTAGCCCACGCTCTCGTTGAAACCGCGATCTCCGCGAGGTGTTCGCTCGTGGTGCCGTATTGCTCCATGTGTTGCCGTGCGGCCATCGCAAACTGTGTCGCCGCATTCAAGATACCGGATGGCCCGTTCAAGCTCTCGATGCCTGTACCGACGTTGATGGCCGTTCCGTAACCCGCCGTCGGTTTTTCCTGCAGCGGCGCATCTGCGAATACACAGACAACTGCATCAGTCTGGCCCGAGGCGCACGATAAAGCGGCGTATTGCAGCATCGATGCAGCCGTAGCGCCGTAGGCGTTCATCTCGTTGACTAGTTTCAAGTCTTGCATGCCAAGTGCTTTTTGCAGATGCATGCTGACTGCATCAGACATATTCAGGTACGAGCAAAGTCCGCCACTGATCAGTAGACCGTCGATGTCGTTCTTGTCCAGACCAGCATCGTCGAGAGCGAGCGCAACAGCCTGCACAGCGAAATCCATCGCTGATTGCCCATAGACACGACCCATGTCGGTCATACCGAGTCCTGCGACGGCAGCAATATTCTGATTCTGCAGAGCACCTGTCACTATTCGTCATCCTTCCAGACGGGGGGGCGTTTTTCCGAAAAGGCGAGGGGACCCTCCGCTGCGTCCGCACCGCGCATGACTTCGTCAACGTATGATTGGTTGAGTTCGCGTGCCGATGGTGGAAAGTCGAGCGGCGCATCGAGGCCACGATAAAAAACCTCCTTGCTCGCGCGAACGGCTGAAGGTGAATTCGCGGCGATCTTTTCCGCGATTCGCATGGCGCAAGGCATTACATCATGGGCCTCTACGACTTCATTGATCAAGCCCCATCTTGCTGCATCAGCGGCAGTCAGTGGCGAGCCCTCGAAAACCATTCTAGCCGCGATCTTCTGCGGGATTTGCCGTGACAGCCGCAGGATTCCTCCGGCGCCGGCGATAAGACCAAGCGTAACCTCCGTGAGCGCAAAGGACGCTTGTTCGGAGGCAACAACAATGTCAGCGGCAAGAGCAATTTCAGTGCCGCCACCGTATGCGATGCCGTTTACGGCAGCAATGATCGGTTTATTGATGTAGTGGTTGGTTACGCCCGCGAATCCCCAGGGGCCCGCTTGTTCTTTCGATCCGAATTCGCCGGTTGCAACAGCCTTCAGGTCAGCACCGACACAAAATGCCTTCGGTCCTGATCCCGTGATAATGCTTACACGAATTTTGGGGTCATTTGCGACGGCTTCGAGCGCTTCTCCGACCTCCGTACAAAGCTGGCTGTTGACAGCATTCAGGACTTCTGGCCGATTCAGGGTAATCACTGCAACGTGGCCCAGTTTTTCGAATATTATTGTTTCAAAATTCACTGTAGGTCTCGCCGTAGTAAGCTAATTGCATCATTACAACATTGATCGGTTTCTAATACCGCCGCACGGACACATCTGGTGTGTGGGAGTATTGCAATAGCATAGCAAATATTGTTCACTATTGTGAAGCGCTATTCAGGATACAGAATATAGAATACTTATGAATCAAATGACGGGCTTGAAAATGTATAAACATCTCGTGGATAAGTTGGGCATCGGTCTCGCAACTCTATTCAGTGTGGGCATCACATTGTCTCCTCTCTACGCTCAGGACAGCCGTGATTATTCAGAGCCAGCGACAGCAGACATTCCACGGCAGGTATTTTTCGGTGACCTGCATCTACATACCAATAATTCAGCAGACGCCTACGCTCTGGATACTATAAGTCTGACCCCTGCCGATGCCTATCGCTTTGCGCGAGGTGGAGCAGTGAAAGACCTGAATGGCGAAGATGTTCGCTTGCGTCGACCGCTTGATTTCCTGGCCGTTACTGACCACGCGGAATTCCTTGGTATTTTTGTCCGGCTGCTAAACGGGGATCCGTCGATTGTTGAAACAAAAGCGGGGCAAAGTTGGACGACGCGCATGAAAGAGGAGGGCGTCAGTTCAGTCATTTTTAATGACTTTGTTCAATTAGTGGGTTACATGCCGTCAGATGGCACGGTGCGAGAGCGGCTGCCAACCTCAGTCTACAGATCAGTGTGGCGCGATGTGGTGGAGACCGCCGATGATTACAATGACCCAGGTCGCTTTACAACTTTTGCCGGTTACGAGTGGTCGAGTATGCCAGAGGGTAACTCTGTGCATCGTGTCGTCTTGTTCAAAGATTCCGCGGACAAAGTCCTGCGTGCCTTACCGTTTTCATCGGAAGATAGTACCGACCCTGAAGACTTGTGGCAGGTTCTCGCATCCTATGAAGCGGAGACCGGAGGAGACGTGCTAGCAATTCCTCATAACGGCAATCTCAGTAGAGGAATGATGTTCAGGCCGCTTACACATACCGGGAAGGCCTTCAACAGAAAATATGTGGAAGAACGAGCGAAATGGGAACCGTTGTACGAAGTAACCCAGGTCAAAGGCACTAGTGAGGCCCATCCGTTTCTCTCAAAAACAGACGAATTTGCCAATTTTGAATTGTGGGACGACGAGATTGGAAAAATCGGCTCATCTGCCAAGAAGGCACCTTCAATGCTCCGTCACGAATATGCGCGGACAGCATTGGGGATTGGTATTGCACTCGAGCAGAGCCTCGGTGCTAATCCATACAAGTTCGGACTGGTAGGCGGTTCTGACATTCACACGGCATTAGCAACGACGGCAGAAGACAATTTTTTTGGCAAGTTTCCTGAGTCGTATCCGAGCGCGGAGCGAGCTTCGCGCCAGATGGCCGGTACTCCCTGGACCAACTGGCGATTGTCGGCCTCAGGTCTCACGGCAGTTTGGGCACGCGAAAATACGAGGGATGAGTTGTTCAACGCGATGAATCGCAAAGAAGTTTATGCAACGACCGGATCCCGAATTGTTGTTCGCTTCTTCGGTGGTTGGAGTTTTGTTGCAAAAGACGCCGTCCGACCAAATTTTGTCGATATCGGCTACCGGAAGGGCGTACCGATGGGAGGCGATCTTGACAATAGTAAAAACCATACTGCTCCCTCTTTTCTAGTGGTGGCAGCTAAAGATCCCGATGGTCCAAATCTTGATCGCATACAGATAATCAAGGGTTGGGTGGATGTTGATGGGATGAGCCACGAACGAATTTACAACGTCTCACTGTCAGATGGCCGGCTATCAGACCCGAGCACTGGCAAGGTTCTGGCCGTTGGATCTACCGTGGATCCAGAAGACGCGACCTATACAAACAGTATTGGCGACGCCCATTTATCCGCAGTGTGGAAGGACCCTGATTTCGACGCAGATCAAAGCGCCTTTTACTATGCACGCGTGATCGAAATTCCTGCACCGCGATGGACTGCTTATGATGCTGCTCACTACGACGTCGAGAGGAACGCCAACATTCCGATGACCGTCCAGGACCGCGCATTCACATCACCGATTTGGTATACGCCCAACTGACGCGGCGCGGAAATGTACTTACTGTGGTTTCTGTTGTCCTGATTCCTTCGTGACCTGAAGAATGTATTGATATGCCTGGCCAACCTCTTCAGGGCTAAGCAGATCCGAGAAGTTGGGCATGCCGAGAACCTCTCTTTGCCCATTCAGAACTATCTCCTGAAATTGCGAGCGTACTCCTGGCGACATTTTGCGGAGGTCTGGGATAACGCCGCTGCTGATTACACTGGAACCGTGGCATAAACTGCAGTACTGCATGTAGACCCTGGCGCCGGACTGCACGTCAACTTCATCCAGGTTTTCGTCGCTGACGTTTGCGAAAGACTGGTCTCGCA
>JAACFM010000049.1 GCA_009937445.1 Gammaproteobacteria bacterium
TGAATATGGATGAGCACCTCGACAACCTTCTCGCTTTCTCGGGACAACCGGAATGAATCGCATGACAAGTTTTTCGAAAATCGTATCGCGCAGCGTCTGCCTGTTGGCAGCCTGTGGAAGCGCGGCGGCAGCAGTCGACCTTGGTGAGTCAGACTGCGTGATCGAACCGCACATTTCCGTCGATCTCAGTACCTCGGTTGATGGCATCGTCGAGGAAGTTCTCGTGGATCGGGGCGACATAGTTCGTGCTGGTGCGGTCCTGGTAAAATTGGAATCCGGCGTAGAGCGGATGGCAGTAGAGCAGGCCAGACTGCGCACGGATCAGATGGCGGAAATCGAACTGGCGGAGGGGCGCCTGGTTTTCGCTCGCAAGAAACAGCAGCGGACGATGCAGCTCTATGTCGACAATGCTATCTCCGAATTCACCAGAGACGAGGTCGATCTCGAGGTCCAGACAGCGATCCTGGAGGTCAAACGAGCGATCGAGAATCGTGAACGAGCGTTGCTCGACCTGGAGCGCGCACGGGAAATTCTCAAACTACGGACCATCCTGAGTCCTATCGACGGTGTCGTCGTCGAGCGGCTCGTGGCGAAAGGCGAGGCGATCGGCGAACAGCAGACCGTGTTGCTCAAACTGGTGCAGATTGATCCGCTTAACGTCGAACTGATCGTGCCTTCCAGCGAGTTCGGTTCCATCAAAATAGGCACGATTCTGACGGTAAGGCCGGGCTTTCCGGTCGAAGGGACGCGCAGCGCTGAAGTCATCATCATAGACCCAATCATCGATGCATCGAGCGGTACGTTCGGCGTGCGTGCCGGGTTGCCTAATCCAAATTACGAGATTCCGGCCGGCCTGACCTGCACAGCGTCTATCGAGGCCGATGCTGCACAACCGATGACGGCGGTCGACTGACGACTGAGGTATTAGATGAGTCACCATGAAAACCACAGAGCGCATCGCATTGGCTGGCTGCGTGCGGCAGTGCTCGGCGCAAATGACGGTATTGTCTCCACGGCGAGTTTGATTATTGGGGTTGCTGCCGCAAGTGCTACGCAAGACAGTATTTTGATTGCGGGAGTTGCTGGATTGGTCGCGGGTGCGATGTCCATGGCGGCGGGTGAGTACGTCTCCGTCAGCTCTCAATCCGATACGGAGAAAGCCGACCTGGAGTTGGAAAGACGGTCATTGGAGCAAAACTTCGAGCTCGAAATGGACGAACTGGCGGAAATTTACGAAAACAGGGGACTTGATCCGGCCCTGGCAAAACAGGTGGCTAGTCAGCTGATGGCTCACGATGCGCTCGGAGCACATGCCAGAGATGAAATTGGCATATCGGAGGTCGGTAATGCCCAGCCCGTGCAAGCCGCATTTTCTTCTGCGGGCACGTTTGTCGTTGGAGCTGCACTGCCGTTAATGGTGGCATGGGCCATACCGGGACCCCGGCTAATACTTGCGGTAGCTGCTTCATCGCTTGTTTTTCTGGCTCTTCTTGGCGCTATCGCAGCACGTACCGGCGGAGCGCCGATTATTGTCGGTGCTGTCAGGGTGACGTTTTGGGGCGTGCTCGCAATGGCATTGACAGCGGCAGTTGGACGATTATTTGGTGTGATTGGCTGAGTCAGAGTTACGCGATAGCAGCCCTGCATGGATTACATCTTATAGAGACGACAAGCGGAATTTGACGTTATCGACGATTGTGATGGGTTGCGGTCGGTTTTCAATCCGAGCGTTTGATGATTGCCAGGCGGTAGGGTATTGAAGTGCCCATTGTTCGGACCTCCGTGTAATAAGCAGTCCCGGCATTTAGTTGAACTGACAGAGTCTTCTCGCTGATCCCTCCTAACGCGGTTGCCGCGATGGTCGTTTGCGACTGGTCGAGGACCATCAGATTCAGTGTTTCGCTCTCAAGCGGTTGATCGCAGGAGTTCGAGCACAGATATACCTGATAGTTGCCAGTTTGCGTCGGAGTGAAGACGAAAT
Source organism: Gammaproteobacteria bacterium (assembly GCA_009937445.1). GTDB lineage: Bacteria > Pseudomonadota > Gammaproteobacteria > Steroidobacterales > Woeseiaceae > UBA1847. The sequence goes on from JAACFM010000049.1 coordinate 1,982, forward strand.
TATCCGTCGTGTCATTTTCTGATCCGAGGTTTCCTGCAATGGAAACAGCAGAGTTATTGATTACGAGTGGATTGGCGTTGTCGAGCAGGCCATTGGGTTCATATTCACCGATCTGGTAGCCGAGAGTCGGACCGTCTTCAATGAGGCCTGTTGTGCCAGAACCAGATGACTTCAACGTGGCCTCGTCGATTGCTCCGAATACACAAATGATGCCATTGATAACCGGGAAGAACCCCGCGGAGGCCTGGTCGCACGCCTTTTCCTTCTCGGAATTGCTACCGCAGGCGGTGAGAGCGGACAGTAGCCCTAAAAGGGTCAAATGACGGCAGGTTGCGATGGTTTTTTTGTGTTTCATGGTCATATTCCTCAGTAGTTTCGGCCATTCAAAGTGTCGAGAACATTATTCGCGCCCGTACTTTGCATCGCCTGATGCGGGTATGAGGAATACCTGAGGAACTGCTGACGGACGCATCACGCAGCGGCCCGGTGTTCGTTCGGGCCGTTTTTTTCTCGCTTGGCCCGCAGAATCCATTACTCTTCAGTTAGTTCAATGTTGGCTTGATAAGCCATCGGATAAAAAAACCAAGTGGAGGGAAGCTGTGCGCGGATTGAAGGGCAAGAATGTACTGGTAACCGGCGGCGCCAGTGGGATTGGTCAGGCAACAGCGGCGCGCTTTCTGGAAGAAGGCTGCGCGGTTTGCGTTGTTGATCGAAGTGCTGAGGCAAGAGCGCGCGTGGTGGATGAATTACCAGCATTGTCCGCTGTGATTGATGCTGACGTATCGAACATGGGGCAGGTCAAAGCCGCATTTCAAGCGGCTGTTGATTGTATGGGCTCGGTTGACGTGCTGATTAATAATGCTGGCATCAGCATCCGTCACGATTTCCTCGATATTACGCCGGAGAACTGGGACAAGGTTTTGGGCGTGAACCTCACCGGCGTCTTCTATATGGCCCAGACGGCTGCGCGACACATGATGGACAAAGGGTCCGGTGTGATAATCAATGCAGCATCCACGGCTGGGGATACTGGTTATCCGCATTACGCCGACTACAGCGCCAGTAAAGGCGGTGTTATCGCGTTAACGCTGGCGATGGCACTGGAACTGGCTCCAACCATCCGGGTGAATGCCGTCTCTCCCGGTTACACACTGACGCCGATGCAACGTGCCGAGTACACGGATGAAATGCTGGCTGCAGTGAATAGTAAGATTCCAATGGGAAGACATGCGAAGCCCGAGGAAATGGCAGCGCTTTACGCATTTTTGGCATCTGAAGACGCCGCTTTCGCCACCGGTCAGGTTTATGTGATGGATGGGGCAGAGACAACGGGTGGACTTTGCAGCCAATGGGCGCACGACTAGACGTAAACAGGAGAATCTGCAGATGAGACTGGAAGGAAAAGTAGCGCTGATAACGGGTGGAACTTCGGGAATAGGCAGTGCGACAGCCGTTCGCTTTGCGAAAGAGGGTGCGAATGTTGCGATCACTGGCCGCAACGATGAACGCGGTGCGCAAGTGGTCGAAGACATCATCGCGAATGGCGGTGAAGGGCTGTTCATTCGCTCGGACGTACGGTTTTCTGCCGATTGCCGTCAGGCCGTCGATCAGACGTTGGAGCGTTTCGGCAAGGTCGATATTCTCTTCAATAATGCGGGTGTCTTTCACCCGAAGAGCATTCCCGATTGCACCGAGGAAGAATGGGACGAGACTATCGATAGCAGCCTCAAGGGTGCTTTTTTGATGTCGAAGTACGTTATTCCGTCGATGATCGCGAACGGTGGAGGCTCGATTATCCACACAAGCTCGGGTTGGGGGATTCTCGGCGGTGACAAGGCAGCCGCGTACTGTGCTGCAAAAGGTGGCTTGATCATCATGGCCAAAGCAATGGCGATTGACCACGGTCCAGACGGTGTGCGCGTCAACTGCGTGTGTCCCGGTGATGTGCTGACGCCAATGCTTCCCGAAGATGCTGAGAAACGCGGGATGTCCTGGGATGAGTACGCTGAAGGTGCCGCAGACCGGCCGCTCGGTCGTATCGGTACAGCCGAAGATATTGCAAACGCGGTGCTATACCTCGCGTCCGATGAGGCGTCGTTCGTGACAGGTGAGTCACTGGTCGTGGATGGTGGTGGGGTCGCTGGATAGGCGAATCGATTTGCGCACCACGTGTCAGATGTAAATGCCGATAACAGGCAGGGGAGAATACGATCATGGCGCTGACCGCGCTAACCCGCGATGTGAACGTTGCGATGGGCGAATGCGAGCTAACGTTTCTGTCCAGATCCAGCATTAACGTCGAGAACGCGATCCAACAACACAAACAGTATCAGTCGGTATTGTCGGAAGCCGGTTGCGAGGTACTGTCGGTTGCGACGGAACAGGGTTTGGCCGATTCCGTGTTTATTGAAGATACGGCGCTGGTACTCGATGCGCTGGCGGTTTTGTGTCGCCCGGGCGCGGCGTCCAGAAGGGCGGAAGTTGCCGGCACACAAAACGTGCTGCGGAAATTCAGACGCATTGAATCAATTCAGGAACCCGGCACTCTGGACGGTGGTGATCTTCTGGTTGTAGGAAAAGTCATATTTGCAGGGCTTTCCACGCGCTCGAACTCTGACGGAATTGATCAACTCCGCAATGTCGTTTCAGATTATGGGTACTCTGTTGTCCCGGTCGAAACGACAAAGTGTCTCCACCTTAAGTCCGCTGTATCGGTAATTTCACCGGGTGTGCTGTTGATCAATCCGGACTGGATCGAAAAATCCATATTCAAGGACTACGTATTACTCGCTGTGGATGAATCGGAATCCCACGCAGCAAACGCTCTTCCTGTCGGTAACAGACTGATCTACCCGAACAACTTTCCGCGCACGGCAGAGAAACTGTCCGCGCACGGAATGGATGTTGCGTTTGTCGACGTGTCCGAGCTGCAAAAAGCCGAAGGGGCTGTTACGTGCTGCAGCTTGATCTTCGAGGCGGCCTGAGCCTGGAAATATCTGACTATTCGATGCCGCCCATTGAGTGGAATTTCGTCTCGAAAAATTCGGTCATTCCTTCTGCACCGCCTTCCGAACCGATGCCGGACTCCTTCCACCCGCCAAACGGCGCGACCTCTGTCGAGAACACGCCGGAGTTCGAACAAACAATGCCGTACTCCAGTCGCTCAGCAACGCGCATGACTCGACCTACATCGCGGGTAGCGTAATACGCGGCCAGTCCGTACTCGGTGTCATTCGCACGCTCAATGACTTCGTCCTCGGTCTCAAACGTCTGCACGGTAGCGATAGGTCCGAAGATCTCTTCACGCGCTATGCGCATGTCCTGGGTAATGCCAGTAACGAGGGTAGGCTCGAAGAAGCAGTGCCCGAGTTCGTGCTTGTTGCCTCCGGTAACAATGTTGGCGCCTTTTGACCGGGCGTCGTCGATAAAATCGACCATTTCACCAACGGCAGTTTTGCTGACCAGTGGTCCGGTTGTGACGCCGTCGGCAAATCCATCGCCAACACTGAGTGCCTCTATGGCAGCCTGCAATTTGCTCGTAAATTCCTCTGCGACGCCGCTCTGCACAAAGATGCGGTTGGTGCAGACGCAGGTCTGACCGCAGTTTCTAAATTTTGTGGCCATGCAGTCAGCCACCGCGGCATTAATGTCTGCATCGTCAAAGACGATAAACGGGGCGTTGCCACCGAGTTCCAGCGAGATTTTTTTCACGCCCTCGGCACACTGTTTCATGAGGATCTTTCCTACTGGCGTCGATCCTGTGAATGTGAACTTGCCAATTTTGGGGTGCTGGGTCAGAACCTGACCGATCTCGCGAGAGTTATTGCCGACAACAACACTGATGACCCCTTTGGGGATTCCCGCACGATCGGCGAGTTCACACATGCTCAAAGCCGATAGGGGCGTTTCTGTTGCGGGTTTGATCACGATTGTGCAGCCAGCGCCGAGGGCAGGGCCTGCCTTGCGAGCGATCATCGCGTTCGGGAAATTCCACGGTGTAATGCAACCAACGACACCAACCGGCTGCTTGTAGGTTTGCAGACGCCGATCGTTGGAAACCGTTGGAATCGTTGCGCCCATGACGCGCTTGGATTCCTCGGCGTAATACTCGATGAATCCGGCACCGTAGCTAACTTCGCCTACCGATTCGGCTAATGGTTTTCCTTGCTCGGCAGTCATGATGGCACCCAGATCGTCGGCGTTCTCCAGTAACAGGTTGAACCAGTTGCGCAGCAACACGGCGCGTTGCTTGGCCGGAATGCGACTCCACGTCTTGAATGCTTCAGCGGCTGCTTCTACGGCACGAGCCGCATCGGCCGCGTCCCCGTTTGCGATTGTCGCCACGACTTCGCCGTTTGCGGGGTTTGTGACATCAATCATTCCGGCTCCGCCAGACACCCACTCGCCGTCGATGAAATTCTGGGTTTTGAGTAGAGTAGGATCTTTCAGATTCAACATGGCTCTGGTTCCTGCAAGTAGGTATGCGTTGGCACGAAAAGCGAGGAGCTTACCATTGGATGCGGTGAATGAAACAGCCTTGATGTGCAGCTGCATCAGAAGGCTATTTTCGAGCCTTGGTCAGGGCTGGTCAATTCGTAGTTAGGAATGCTCGTTTGTGGCCGCTACCTATAGGTCGTCGTTGCAATTGGGCGCACACTTTTATCGGGTCGAAACCTTGTTTACGTCGGGCAGTAAGCTAGGTAAAAGCTCTAATTACGCAGGCCGATCAGACTGTGGTATCTGGGAAAGTATGGAAGGCCGCCCCTCAGAGCGAGAAAATCAGTTCAAGCATATGCTGGATGCGCCGTTAAACGCCCATTTAAGCGAGCTAAGGCATTGGTTTCATCAGCACCCTGAGCTGTCATTCCAGGAGGCGGAAACTGCAAACAAAATTATAGCGGAGCTGGAGTCGCTGGACTTTCGTTGCGAGTACGCAGGTGTTGGTCATGCCGTCATCGCGTATATCAATGGTAAAGATCCTGGTCTTCCTGCTGTCGCGCTGCGTGCGGAAATGGACGCGCTCCCGGGAAAAGAATCTACGGGTGCGTCATACGCGTCCGGGAATGCGGGGGCCATGCATGCGTGCGGACACTGCAGCCACATGGCGATGTTGCTGGGAGCGGCCCATTTATTCAGCCGTAATCAGCCGCCAGGCCCTGTACGACTGGTTTTTCAACCGGCCGAGGAAAAAGGCGGTGGGGCACGGGTCGCGATCAAGGATGGCGCGTTGGACGACGTAGCAATGATCTTCGCCGTGCATGTAACTCACGAATATGAAACCGGCACAATCATGATTCGTGATGGGTCGGTAACGGCTCAGTCAGACGGCTTTCGCATTCGTATTCGCGGCAAAGGTGGACATGGCGCGAGACCACATGAGGCAGTTGATGCAGTTGTCATTAGTGGTTTCCTGATTACTGCACTGCAAACCCTCGTGTCACGCGAGATTAATCCTTTGTTTCCGTCTGTGGTGACGATAGGTAGTGTTCACTCTGGTTCCGCGGCAAATGTAATCGCTGAAGAAGCGGAATTACGAGGATCCTTTCGAACCTCATTACCCGAGGTGCGCAAACACCTGCATCATGGACTGCGACGCATGGTAAGTGCCGTTGCTGAGTTGCATAACGCGGCAATTGATATCGAGATCAGCGAAGGTTATCCGCCAGTTATCAACGAGCCTGTCTCGACCCAGATCGCGCGCAAGGCTGCAGTCGATATTGTTGGTGCGACCAAGGTAGTAGCAGCAGAGCACCCCAGTATGGGGTCCGAGGATTTCTCGTTCTACCTGCAAAAAACGCCGGGCTGCTTTGTTCGGCTGGGTGCTCGCAAGGCCGATTGGATAGCGGTTCCACTGCACAGCCCGGCATTCGATATAGACGAACGCGTCCTGGCCGTTGGCACGAATTTTCTTGATCGAGTGGCACGACTCGGATGTACGTGGCATGCGGGTGGTTCGGATGCAGTTTAATCCCTCTCCCAGGCATACCGTCGGCGTCGAATGGGAGCTGCAGCTGCTGGACTCCGAGTCATTAGATCTCGTCGATGGGATTATTCCTCTTATGGAATTCTTTCCGGGAACCACCTACGTCAAGCCAGAATTTATTCAGTCTTGTGTAGAGCTTACGTCCAAAATCAGTGAAAACAGCGATGCGGCAGTCGACCATTTGCGTACCTCACTGGACGCAATATTACAGCGCTGCAGAGAGTTGGAGATGAGCGTCTGCGGTGCCGGAACTCATCCGTTCTGTCGTCGGCTGGCCTTAATAACGCCGTTGCAGCGCTACCAATATATGGAAGAAAAAACCGGATACCTTGCCCATACGCAGATTACATTCAGTACTCACGTTCATGTCGGAATGGAGTCCGGCGACCAGGCCATACGTGCGATGTCAAACCTTATACCAGCACTGTCTGCTTTCATTGCCTTATCCGCCAATTCACCGTTCTGGCGTGGACACGACACAGGGCACGCGGCCTACCGCCACCGCATACTTGCGGCCGCTCCCAATTACGGATTGCCACCCCGATTTGAGGATTGGCAAAGTTTCGACCGTTTTCTACGTACCGCGCGCCGCTCCAACATGATCACCAATTTCAAAGACATCCACTGGGATATTCGGCCACATCCCGATTTCGGTACGCTTGAACTTCGTGCCATGGATGCTGCATCGGACCTACAGGCAGTGCACGGTCTGGTCGCGTTCGCGCGATGTTTGATGGTGCGCCTTGCCACGGCCTCCGAGCAGGAGATTAGCCGCGTGCTGCCAAGGAACCTGCCTGCCTGGATCGAACATCAAAACCGATTCAAAGCTGCACTTCGCGGACTCGGTGCTGAATTTATAGTTGATAAAGAAGGCCTTCACAGACCGGTAAGAGACGTGATCGGCGAACTGATCGACTTTTGTTTGCCGGTCGCAGCCGACATTGATGAAACACAAGGTATGCAGATCGTTCAGGAATTGTTGAATCTTCCGCCAGGTTACAGACGCCAGCTCGACGCCTACGCAGATGGGAATACGGCCCGCTCCGTGGCTGCAATGTTGCAGGAGTCAATAATTCATTAGATGAAGTATTCAAGTGGCGAGGTTGTGATATGAAATTCGAGCTGCAATTCTTTGGTGCCACAGGCCAGGTGACAGGGTCTCTATATGTCATTCGCTGCGGGACGCACACGGTCCTGCTCGAGTGCGGTCTGCGGCAGGGCAGTGCCGAGAACGAAGACCACAATCGCGATCCTTTCCCGGTTGCGATTGACGATATCGATGCGGTGATCCTGAGCCATGCTCATATCGACCATTCAGGGCGCGTACCGCTGCTGACCAAGCAAGGCTACACGGGGCCTGTCTTTGTGCAGAATGCGAGCGCTGCACTTTGCGAAATCATGCTTCCAGATTCCGGTTATCTCAACGAAAAAGACGCAGATTGGGAGAACCGTAAACAGCGTGGAACCGGGAGGGCGTTAGTACAGCCGCTGTACACTCGGGCCGACGCCGAAAAGTGTCTCGAACAGTTTGTCGGCGTGCGCTATGGAGAGCCAGTTGATGTTGTTCCCGGTCTGGCACTGATCTTCCATGACGCCGGGCATATTCTCGGGTCTGCCATCGTTGAACTGATCTATACCGATGACGACGGTCGTCGAACGTTGGTCTTTAGCGGTGATCTCGGCTATCGCGACGCGCCTGTGATGAACGCACCGGCGGTCATTGAGCGGGCTGACATAGTGTTGCTTGAAAGTACCTACGGCGACCGATTGCACAGGCCCGTCGCGGAGACGATGCAGGAACTTACTGAAATATTTGAGGCAGCGCGTGCAGCGCAGGGCAACATTCTTATCCCGGCCTTTACTGTCGGCAGGACTCAGGATCTCCTCTTTCTCATGGCGGAAAACTATGAACGCTGGAATCTTGATTCCTGGCACATCTTTCTTGATACCCCAATGGGCATTGACGCTACCAAAACTTACTCAAAGTTTAGCCACCTTCACGGTGCGAGTCTCTTCAAGTCGGATTCCGGTTTACTGAACCTGCCGAATTTCCACGCCACTCCGAGTTCCGCGGAGTCGATGGAAATAAATGATATTCGATCAGGCGCTATTGTAATCGCGGGCAGCGGCATGTGCAGTGGTGGACGAATAATGCACCACCTGAAGAACAATATTTGGCGACCAGAGTGTCACCTCGTGATTGTTGGCTACCAGGCGTTCGGTACTCTTGGGCGACGTATTGTAGATGGTGCCGAGACAGTGAAGCTCTGGGGGGATGACTACCGGGTGCGGATTCAGGTGCATACGGTTGGCGGACTTTCTGCGCATGCGGATCAATCCGATCTGGTTCGCTGGTACGGTGCCTTCACGAACAAGCCACCCGTCTACCTCGTGCATGGCGAGCGCGAAGCGCAGAAAGCCTTGGCCGCAAAAATCGAAAGAGAATTTGCGGCGCCGGTATATATTCCTGAGTACCGTCAGAAAGTCGACATCGAATCACACGCAGGCTAATCAGGATGCGCAAGTCGTTCAAACAGTTAGCGTCGGGAGCCCCGCGTGATGCGGTCGAGCGTAGTGAGCGCCTTGCACTCGGTTACCTCGCAACAGAGTTGATGCTTAGAGAGCAGGGCGTGCAACAAACAATTGTTGTATTCGGCGGGACTCAAGTGAACGAGCCGAATGTCGAAATACCTGCGGACAAACCAGACTACTACGGACTTGCGCGGGAATTTGGAGCTATCGTCGGACGTTCGGGGTACGGTCCCGATGACTGCCGCCTTACGTTAATGACGGGCGGCGGCCCGGGCATTATGGAAGCAGCCAACCGCGGTGCCAGCGACGTTGGTGCAAAAAGTATCGGCCTCAATATCAGGCTACCGAGCGAGCAATTTCCGAACCCCTATATCAGTAAGGAACTAAGCTTCGACTTCCACTATTTTGCTGTACGCAAACTGCACTTTATGTTGCGCGCCAAAGCACTGGTCGTCTTTCCTGGTGGTTTCGGTACGCTTGATGAACTTTTCGAGACATTGAATCTCGTAAAAACCGGCAAGGTAAAACCGCTGCCAATTGTGCTTGTTGGCGAGCAATTCTGGAGACGTGTGTTCGACCCCGCATTCCTCATTGCGGAAGGGGTCATTGATCCCGAAGACAGCGACCTGTTTTGGTTCGTCGAGACTGCGGAGCAAGCATGGAACAGTATCCTCAAGTGGCATCGCGCAGCTGGGATGCCGTTGCTGTGCGAAACAGAAATGTGCATGTGATGCCCACACAAACCAGGAACGATTCTGCGATGTGGGCGGTTAGTGTCGATGACGCGCTCCAGGAATTGGTCGTCGACGCGCAAGAGGGGCTTAGTAATGATGAGGTGGTTGAACGCCGGCTGACTTACGGCCGTAATCAACTACAAGCTGCGAAAGAAAAAAACATCCTCTCGATCCTTGCCGATCAATTCAAGAGTATTGTCATCGCCTTGCTTGTAGCGGCGGGCGTTCTTGCATTGATGTTCTCGGACGTCGCGGAAGCGGTGGCGATTTTTGCTGTGGTGATCATTAACGCGTTGATCGGGTTCACCACTGAGTGGCGCGCTATCCGGTCAATGGAGGCGCTGCGTCGATTTGCGGATGTCGACTGCATCGTGTTGCGAGCTGGCACCGTGAGTCGCGTGCCTGCGGACGAACTCGTGCCAGGCGATATAGTGCTTTTGGAAGCCGGTGACTTGGTCCCGGCCGACCTGCGTCTTATAAAGGTATCAAAACTCAACGCGGACGAGTCCACATTGACCGGCGAATCACTGCCAGTGCACAAGCACATAAATCCGTTGGCCGAAGACGCGCTCATGTTTGATCGCCACAATATGGCCTTCACTGGAACCGCCATTACTCGAGGAACAGGACGCGGTCTCGTAGTGGCAATCGGTACCAAGACGGAGTTCGGTAAAATTTTCGAGCAGATCAGCTCAGCGGTTGCTCACCGTACACCTTTGGAGGAACGCCTTGATGCGCTCGGTGGACGTCTGGCGTGGGCGGTTATCGTCATCGGCGTATTCATTGCTGTCAGCGGTATCCTCGCTGGCCGTGGCGCTTTTCTTGCCGTTGAAGTGGCGATTGCATTGTCAGTAGCCGCTATTCCTGAGGGATTGCCCATAGTCGCAACGATCGCACTGGCACACGGTATTTGGCACATGGCCAAACACAATGCGTTGATTACCAAGATGTCGGCGGTGGAGACCTTGGGCGCGACCAGCGTCATCCTGACCGATAAGACCGGAACATTGACTGAGAATCGTATGTCAGCGTCGACGGTGCTGCTTGCCGATGTCGATGTTGAGCTTGCAGGAGGCGCTGATGCGGCCTCACCGGCACTCGTGGATGAATTACTGACCGTTGCTGCGCTTTGTAACAATGCTTCGTTACAGCAGACCGCAACCGCTGCTGCAGATGGAGTTGGCGATCCCACAGAAGTTGCATTGTTAGTTGCCGCCTCAAAACGTGGCATATGGCGTGAGGAACTTTTAAAAGAGGCGCCCGAGATTCACGAGGACCCTTTTGACCCTGTGAGCAAACGTATGGCAACGGTGCACGATCGCGGCGGCAAACTGACAGTTGCTGTCAAAGGCTCGCCGGAAGTCATATTGTCAATTTGCGGCTCAATGCGCACAGATGACGGCGTCGTGCCACTGGAAGAAGAGGATATTCAACGGTGGTTAACCCGAGTCGAATGTCTATGCGCTCGCGGGCTGCGCATGATCGCGATTGCTGACAAGTTAGTGGACGCTGTCGATGTGAACTTGTATGACGACCTGACATTTCTTGGGGTTATCGGGCTCGAAGATCCTGTCCGTGATGGTATTCAGGAAGCGATTGCTCAGTGCCACAGTGCCGGTGTTGCGGTGGTCATGGTCACGGGAGATCACGCCGAAACGGCAAAGACCATCGCGGAGAGGGTTGGCGTCATTGAAGATTCAAAGGATGCCGGACAATTCCTCGGAGGTGAAGGTGTCGATCGCCTGTTTGCGGAAGGGAGCAGTGATGAATTGCTTGCGGCGCGCGTCTTCTCGCGTGTCACGCCTGAGCAAAAACTGCAGCTGATCAATTTGTATCAGCAGCAGGACTACGTTGTTGCGATGACGGGTGATGGCGTCAATGATGCCCCCGCACTGAAAAAGGCCGATATCGGAATTGCTATGGGTATCCGAGGCACGGCGGTTGCAAAAGAAGCAGCGGAAATGGTGTTACAGGACGACGAATTCGGAACGATAGTTGTGGCTATCGGGCATGGACGTGCAATCCTGCAGAATATTCGGAAATTTGCTGTCTACTTGCTGTCCTGTAATTCCAGCGAAGTCCTTGTCGTGTGCCTCGCCACCGTGACAGGAGCCCCATTGCCGCTATTGCCGTTGCAGATACTGTTTCTCAATCTTGTCACTGATGTGTTTCCGGCGTTGGCGCTCAGCGTCGGGCCGGGGCAACAATCCCTGATGAAGACGGCGCCACGACCGGCGCACGAGCAGATATTGACGCGTCGGCATTGGCTGGAAATTGGACTTTACGGCCTGCTCATTGCGATCGTTGTACTCGCCGCAATGGCGATTGCATTGTTGTATCTCGGTTTTGAGAGGGAAAAATCGGTGACGGTGGCGTTCTGCACGCTGGCGCTCACTCAGATCTGGCATGTATTCAACATGCGTGCTGATCACAGCCGCCTTATCGACAACGAGGTCACCCGCAACATCTGGGTATGGCTGGCATTGGGATTGTGTTTGCTACTGATGATTGCAGCAGTCTATCTGCCCGTGTTGAGTGATGTCCTGCGGTTATCGGATCCAGGGGTCAGCGGATGGTGGGTGATACTCGCATGCAGTCTGGTGCCCCTTTTTGTTGCGCCGGTTGTAAGACAGGTCGCCACGGCTTGTGCCGCCGACGATCTAAAGGTTCGCAGGACAGAGTAAAATAGCCTGCTTTCGGCGTTGCGTGCGCCGATGCCTATGCCGTATAATCCTGCGCCAGCGCCCCACCAATGTATCGGTGGGTAAAGGCCCCGCTTAGGGGTTTTTTGTTGTCCGGAGTATTGGCTCGGGCATTAACATAGCGCTGGGTAAGAATGGGCCATTGGCCCATTTTTCGTTTCAGAACAGGTGGTTAGGTAAGAATGTAATGACAGGAGACGAACTCCAGAAGCTGATTGAACCTACGGTCGAGCGACTGGGGTATGAGCTGACAGATCTTGAAGTTCGTTTGAGCGGAAAAGGCGGTCTCTTGCGTCTGACGATCGACAAGCCCGATGGCATCGATCTTGACGATTGCGAAAAGGTCAGTCACGCGGTTGGCGCGCTCCTCGATGTTGAGGATCCGGTACCGAGCGACTACAACCTGGAGGTTTCATCACCGGGGCTGGATAGGAAGTTGACTAAAGTTGAGCATTTTCAAAGGTTTGAGGGTGAAACCTTGAAAGTTACTATGCGATTCCCGATTGCGGGTCGCAGACGATTTCGGGGCACATTAGTGTCGTCGGATGACGAGAATATTGTAGTTGAGGTGGATGGAGAGTCGCACAGTTTGCCGCTGGCGATGCTCGATACAGCTCGACTGGTACCCGAAGGGGCTTAAGCCAAAAGCAGGCCGCCGGGAATTTTGGGAGTTTTACGCACATGAGCAAAGAAATCTTGATGGTTGTTGACGCCGTTTCGAACGAGAAAGGCGTCGAGAAAGACATCATTTTTGAGGCAATTGAAGCCGCATTGGCTTCTGCAACGCGCAGAAAGCACGGCGAAGACATTGAAGTTCGCGTCACGATCGACCGCGAGACGGGCGAATACGAAACGTTTCGTCGTTGGCTTGTGTTCGCAGACGAGTCGACAGAACTCGAAACCCCGGATCGTGAATTGCGCATGATTGATGCGGTTGACGTTGACGAGGCTGCAGAGCCTGGCGGTTACGTTGAGGTTCCAATGGAATCCGTGGAATTCGGTCGTATTGCGGCGCAGACGGCCAAGCAAGTCATTGTGCAGAAGGTTCGTGAAGCTGAGCGCGAGCAGGTTGTGGAAGAGTTTCAGGGCCGCGAAGGCGAAATGCTTTCCGGTCTCGTGAAACGTGTCGATCGCAACGGTGTCTATATCGACCTCGGCGGCAACGCCGAAGGCTTCGTTGCCCGTGAAAACATGGTGCCGCGTGAACCCGTTCGACCGCAGGATCGAATGAAGGCGCTGCTTATGGAAGTTCGTTCCGAGATTCGCGGTCCGCAGTTGTTCATGACCCGGACGTCGCCAGAGTTTCTCGTGGAGCTTTTCAAGATCGAAGTGCCGGAAGTGGGTCAGGGCTTGATTGATATTCTGGGTGCGGCTCGGGATCCGGGCCTGCGCGCCAAAATTGCTGTGCGCAGCAATGACAGTCGAATAGATGCTGTCGGCGCTTGTGTCGGCATGCGTGGTTCTCGCGTTCAGGCTGTATCCAACGAGCTGGCAGGCGAGCGCGTAGACATTATTCTCTGGGATGATAATTCGGCACAGTTTGTCGTCAACGCGATGTCGCCTGCTGAGGTTGTTTCCATCGTTGTTGACGAAGACAAGCACAGCATGGATATCGCTGTGGAAGAAGACAAATTGTCTCAGGCTATTGGCCGTGGTGGTCAGAACATCCGCCTCGCCAGCGAATTATCAGGCTGGGAGCTGAATGTGATGACGGCTCAGGACGCTGAGGAAAAGAGCGAGTCTGAGATGAAAGAGCTTATCGGGCTGTTCTCGAAACAGCTTGATGTCGACGAGGAAGTCTCACTGATCCTGGTTCAGGAAGGGTTTTCAACGATTGAAGAGGTCGCTTACGTACCGGCAGCCGAATTGGTCGCGATCGAAGAGTTTGATGAGGGCATCGTTGATGAGTTGCGCAGTCGCGCTCGTGACGTACTCCTGACACAGGCGATCGTGCAGGAAGAGAAGATTGATGAAGTAGAACCTGCAGAGGATCTGCTTAGTCTGGAAGGCATGGACAAAGGTTTGGCATATCTGCTGGCAAGCAAGGGCATAGTGACTCGCGAAGATCTCGCTGAGTTGGCTACAGATGACTTGCTTGAGATCAATGAAGATATTGATGGAGAACAGGCCGCAGCGTTGATTATGAAAGCGCGCGCACATTGGTTCGAAGAAGAGCAGCAGGCCTAGTAGCCTAATATTACGGAGTTTTTTTATGGCTGATGTGACAGTTTCACAATTTGCTGAGGTTCTGAAGGTACCGGTTGACAAGCTGATGGCTCAGCTCGCCGATGCCGGCATCAAGGTCAATGGATCTGATGACAAGATCAGTGAAGATGCAAAGCTAGAATTGCTGACGCATCTGCGTCGCAGTCATGGTCAGGACGATACGCCTGCCACGGCCGCCGCGCCGCGCAAAATTACGCTGAAGCGTAAGTCGCAATCGGAGCTTAGGCTTGCCGGTGCCCAGGGCCGTTCGCGGACGGTTAACGTCGAAGTGCGACGCAAGCGTACGTACATAAAGCGCGATGTTCTGGAGAAGCAAGCTCAGGATGAGCAGGACGCAATGGATCGCCAGCGACAGGAAGAAGAGGATCGCATCAATGCGGTTGCGCTGGAGCAGGTGCGACTGGAAGCCGAGAAGGAAGCGGCCGCCAAGCGTGAAATAGATGCTCGAGAAAAACAGGAGCAGGCGCTCAAGAGCGCGGAAGATGAAGCCCGCAAAGTTGCCGAAAAAGCAGTAACGGATGCTGCCGAAGAGAAGACACGCATCGAAAAGGCCGAAGCGGACGCGCGTGCGCGCCGTACGAAAGAAAAAGCGAAGCCCAAAGCCAAGCACGGTGAAACACGATACGGTCGCAAAGAGCTTCATGTTGCCGGCGATAAGAGCGGTCGTCGCAAACGCAAGGCGCCATCGCGCCGGCGTCCGGTATCCATGGGTGGCGATTCAAAGCACGGCTTTGAGATGCCAACGGCCCCGGTAATACACGAAGTGGAGATTCCGGAGAATATTTCCGTTGCTGAACTCGCTCAGAAGATGGCGATCAAGGGCAATGAAGTGGTCAAGGTCCTGTTCAATATGGGCGCGATGGTCACTATTAACCAGATCGTCGATCAGGACACTGCAGCGCTTGTGGTCGAGGAGTTGGGGCATGTCGCCAAGGCAGTGGATTCAGCTGAGGTTGATGAAAAACTGTTGGCTGCGGAAAGTAAGATTGAAGGTGATGCGGTTGCACGAGCACCCGTAGTCACCATTATGGGCCACGTGGATCACGGCAAGACGTCTTTGCTCGATTATATTCGTCGTAGCAAGGTGGCAGATAGTGAGGCGGGCGGTATTACGCAGCACATCGGCGCCTATTCGGTCTCGACCGACAAGGGTCAGGTTACATTCCTCGATACGCCAGGCCATGCGGCCTTTACGGCGATGCGAGCTCGAGGTGCACAGGCTACGGATATTGTTGTTCTGGTGGTTGCGGCCGATGACGGTGTCATGCCACAGACGATCGAGGCGATTCAACACTCGAAAGCTGCAGGTGTACCGCTGGTCGTTGCTGTGAACAAGATCGATCGTGAAAATGCGGAGCCGGAGCGCGTCAAGAATGAGCTAACGCAACACGAAGTCATTCCTGAGGACTGGGGTGGCGAGCAGATGTTCGTCAACGTTTCAGCCTTGACGGGTGAAGGTGTTGATGCGCTGCTGGACGCGATCTTGTTGCAGGCTGAGATGATGGGCCTCACCGCTGTTGCAGAAGGGCCCGCACAGGGAATAGTCATCGAGTCGAGCCTTGAAAAAGGACGTGGCGCGGTTGCTACATTGCTGGTGCAAAGCGGTACCTTGAAGCAGGGCGATATGATTATTGCGGGCGAAGAATATGGCCGCGTTCGAAATATGTTCGATGAAACAGGTGCCTCGATCAAGGAAGCTGGCCCATCCAGGCCTGCAGTCGTATTGGGCCTGTCCAAGACACCCGGTTCTGGCGACGACTTTCTGGTGGTCAAGAACGAGCGCAAAGCCCGCGAGGTTGCCGAATTCCGTCAGAACAAGACGCGTGAGAGCAAGCTTGCTCAGCAACAGGCTTCCAAAATGGAAGATATGTTCTCGCAGATGAAAGACGGCGAGATTTCGTCCGTACCGGTCATTATCAAGTCGGATGTGCATGGCAGTGCCGAGGCACTTCGTGACGCGTTGACCAAGCTGTCGAATGATGAAGTGAGAGTGAAAGTTCTGGGCTCGAGTGTTGGTGGTATAACAGAGACTGACGCGAATCTGGCGGCGGCATCGAACGCTACTATTATCGGCTTCAACGTTCGCGCAGACGCGGCGGCACGTACCGCGATTAAAGAATCGGGTGTCGATATACGCTACTACAGCATCATTTATGAGGCGATCGACGATGTGAAGGCGGCGCTAACGGGGCTGTTGGCTCCTGAAGTCCGTGAGCAGATTGTTGGTCTGGCTGAGGTCAAGGAAGTCTTCAGTTCGCCGAAATTTGGTGACATTGCCGGTTGTATCGTCAGCGAAGGTCTTGTGAAGCGTGCAAATCCGATCCGCGTACTTCGCGAGAACGTCGTGATCTACGAAGGTGAGCTTGAATCGCTCCGTCGCTTCAAGGACGACGTGAATGAAGTTCGTTCCGGAACCGAGTGCGGTATCGGCGTGAAGAATTACAGCGATGTTCAGGTTGGTGATCAAATCGAGTGTTTCGAACGAGTGGAGATCGCACGTACGCTTGAGTAGGCGGACGGGGACAAAGACATGCCACGCGAATTTTCCAGAAATCAGCGACTCGGAAATCAGGTGCTCCGCACACTGAACGAGTTGGTGCGATTCGAGACTAAAGACCCGCGATTGAAGCTGATATCGCTGACGTCGGTCGACCTCTCGAGGGATTTGAGCGTTGCGCGAGTGTATTTCAGCCTGCTGGACCCGAACGGAGATCCTGAGCCGGTGAAAGAAGGACTCGAACGAGCCAGCGGTTTTTTGCGCAGTCGGCTCGGTCGCGAGATCAAGATTCGACATGTTCCGGAACTGCGATTTGCGCACGATGACAGTGCGGCCGAGGCGCAGCGGATCAGCAGTTTGATTGACGGCGCGTTGGACTCCGACCAGAACGACGAGCAACGGTAGAGGTCATGGCACGCGGAATGAAGCGTGACGCCGACCCGGTGGACGGGCTGTTGTTGCTTAACAAGCCGTCGGGAATGACGTCAAACCGGGCGCTGCAGGTGGTTCGACGACTGATCAATGCTCAGAAAGCGGGGCATACAGGCAGTCTGGATCCAGCGGCTACTGGCATGTTGCCATTGTGTTTTGGTGAAGCAACGAAGGTTTGCGCGTACCTGCTGGATGCGGACAAAAGCTACCGTGTGACGGCAAAGCTGGGGTCCGCGACCGATACCGGAGACGGTGATGGCCAGGAGACTGAGACAGCATCAGTGCCTGAGCTATCGGCAGACAGCTGGAACGAGATTTTGCAGGGTTTCTGTGGGGAGTCGACACAGATACCGCCGATGTATTCGGCATTGAAGAAAGACGGAAAACGGCTCTATGAATTGGCCCGCAAGGGCGAAACCGTGGAGCGCGCGCCGCGACCGATTCGGATTGACTCGATCGAGCTCCTTGAGCTGGCCGGGTCTCGATTGGTTTTTCGTGTGTCGTGTTCGAAGGGCACCTACATACGGGTGCTGGTGGAAGATGTGGCCCTGAAGGCTGGCACCGTCGCCCACACGGCGCGATTGCACAGGGAGACGGTAGGAGACTTCACGGCCGCCACAATGCTTGATATGGCGGCTATAGAAGCCCTTGCCGAGCAAGGTCTTGAGCCATTGCGGGCAGAACTGCTCCCGGCGGATGTGGCGTTGGGCAGGATGCCAGAGGTTACAATCAGCGAAGAAGACGCGCTGCGATTTTGCGGCGGGCAGGCCGTGCAGGCCGAAGTTGCAGTACAGACAGGGCTTGCCAGGGTGTATTCGGCGAGCAAACGATTTTTAGGTGTGGGTGAGCTTGCCGCAGAGGGAGTGCTCGCACCACGTAGGGTGTTTCAAACACAAGAAAAAACCCCGTAATTATTTGATTTTGGGGTGTTAATGGGCCCGCTCAGGCGCTAGAATACCGCGCTCAAAAAAGGGCAAAGATAGAGAACTTGGAGTATTAGATAAATGTCACTTTCCAGTGAAGCAAAGCAGGGCGTAATCGCCGACCACGCACGCGGCGAAGCCGATACAGGCTCACCTGAAGTTCAGGTTGCACTGCTGTCGAAAAGAATCGCAGAACTCACCGACCATTTTGGTGAGCACAAGAAGGATCACCACAGCCGTCAGGGTCTCCTGAAGATGGTAAACAAGCGCCGCAAGCTGCTTGACTACCTGAAATCAAAAGATAATGACCGCTACCGCGAGCTGATCAAGAAGCTCGGTCTTCGCCGCTAATCCAGCGAGCGTCCAAAGCAATGTAATCAACCGACGTGCTGTTCTCTTGCAAAAGGGATCGCCGTCGGTTGCACTTGCTATAACGATTTTCATTCAGAGTAAATAACGTGAATTCGACAAAGAAAAGTTTCCAATTCGGGGAACATGAAGTAACACTTGAGACGGGCGGAATCGCTCGTCAAGCAGACGGCGCCATCATGGTTAACATGGCTGACACCGTGGTTCTCGTAACCGCTGTCGGCAAGAAAAAGGCAGATCCGGGCAGAGATTTCTTCCCGCTGACGGTTAACTATCAGGAAAAAACCTACGCCGCTGGCAAGATCCCGGGTGGGTTCTTCAAGCGCGAAGGCCGTCCCGGCGAGAAAGAAATTCTTACTTGCCGCCTGATCGATCGTCCGGTTCGCCCACTGTTTCCGAAGGGTTTCAAGAACGAAGTTCAGATTATCGCCACGGTGATGTCATTGAACCCGGACGTCGACCCCGATATTCCGGCTTTGATTGGTGCCTCTGCGGCGCTGGCTATTTCCGGAATGCCATTTGCGGGCCCGATTGCCGCCGCCAAAGTTGGCTATAAAGATGGTGAGTACGTTCTGAATCCTGGACGTGCTGCTGTTGCTGAGGGTGACCTCGAACTCGTCGTAGCCGGTACCAGGGACGCAGTCCTTATGGTTGAGTCAGAAGCTGACGGCCTCTCTGAGGAAGTCATGCTGGGCGCTGTCATGTTCGGCCACGAGCAGATGCAGGTCGCGATCGACGCAATTGCCGAGCTGGCAGCCGAAGTCGGCAAGCCTGCTTGGGATTGGGTCGGAC
>JAACFM010000050.1 GCA_009937445.1 Gammaproteobacteria bacterium
GAAAGAGAGCCCCGGCGAACCGGATCACGGCTTCAGGCTGTAAGGGACTGGTGTCCCTGGACCTTATCCGATTCTGAATCGGACCTCGTTTGCTCACAAGGCTACGAGGTGGTCATCAAAATTAACCGAACGAGATACGCACCATGAAAGACCTGAACTATCAGTTGATGAAACTCTGCAGGGAAAACCGGGATGGAAGCTATTCCACCCAGGCGACACGACGAAAAATACTCGATCTGATCGCCAACCAGTTGCACGAACTGGGTTACAGACGCATGCAGGCGAAATCCTTAAAGCCGAAACACATCGATGCCTTGGTTTCTCTCTGGAAAGAACGGGGTATCAGCGTCGGCACGTTCAAGAACCGCTTATCGGCACTCCGCTGGTGGGCGAATAAGGTCGGCAAGTCCGACATTATTGCGAAGGACAACAACGCCTACGACATCGGTAATCGCAGCTACGTCGGCGAGGAATCGAAAGCCAAAATACTCGACGAGAAGCAGCTGGAAAAAGTCTCGGATGCATACGTTCGCCTGAGTCTCCGACTGCAGTCAGCCTTCGGCCTGCGGCGCGAGGAAGCGATTAAGTTCTCACCCAACTACGCGGTCAAGGACGATCACATCAAGCTCAAGGCCAGCTGGACCAAGGGCGGCCGTGCGCGAACCGTGCCGATCACCAATAAAGAGCAGCGCCAACTGTTGGAGGATGTCAAAGCGTTGGCCAGGGGCGGTGCACTAATACCGCCCCACCTGAACTATGTGAAGCAGCTACATCGTTACGAGCGGCAAACAAGAAATGCAGGGCTGTCTCGCCTTCACGGCTTGCGACACGAATATGCCCAGCGACGGTATTTGGAGCTCACCGAACGGGTTTGTCCAGCAGCGGGTGGGTTGTCATCGAAGGAACTGAATCCTGCACAACGAGCGCTCGACCATAGAGCGCGAATCACGATCAGCAGCGAACTTGGCCACGCCCGGGAAGCTATTTCTGCGGTGTATCTGGGTCGATGAAATCACCGCTCGCATCCATCGCTTTGTTACCGCGGCTCGTACGATTTCGCGACGCGCCTGCGTATCTCGGCATGGACCGCAACCGCTTCAACAACGAAGTTCGGCCTTTTGTCACAAGAATTCCCATCGGTCGGCAAGGCATCGCCTTCGATCGGCTTGAACTCGACGCCTGGGTGGAGGACTATGTCTCACGCAACGGGCGTCGTCCGAAGGCTCCAAAACTGGAGGACGACACATGTCAAAACGTAACCGAATGCCGGGGCTCCGTCAAAAAGGCGGCATCTGGCACATTGAAAAGCGCTGCCGATATGCAACAGGAGGATGGCTCCGAGAAAGCACGGGCACATCTTCTCGCAATAAGGCAGAGCAAATCTTGATCCGCCGTTTGGCGGAAGTAGAGGAGGAATCACGACGACACGAGGTTGCGATCTTTACCTTTGAAGAAGCTGCTTTTCGGTATCTCGAAGAGATCGCACACAAGTCATCGGCCGATACCATAGCAATGCATCTCGATCAGCTCTTTCCCTTTATCGGCAGTCTGCCGATTGCTCAAGTTCATGACGGAACTATTCGTCCGTTTATCGAGCATGGGAACGAGCGCCATTTGTCACCGAAGACGATCAACAATATGTTGGGTGTTGTATCGACGGTGCTAAACCGGGCCGCAAGGGTCTGGCGGGATGAAGATGGGCAGCCCTGGCTTCGCCAGGCACCGGCGCAGATCAGTCGACTGTCTGTTAAAGGCAAACAGGCCAAGCCCTACCCTTTGTCATGGTCGGAACAGGACACACTGTTCCAGGAACTCCCGCGGCATCTGGCGGATGCAGCCTTGTTTGCGGTTAACACAGGTTGTCGAGAGCAAGAAGTTTGCCAACTGCGATGGGATTGGGAAGTGCAACTACCCGAGATGGAGACATCTGTTTTTGTCTTGGGAGCGGACTTCACAAAAACCGGTACGGAACGGGTGGTGGTACTGAATGCTGTGGCGCGCCGGGTAATTGAGTCTCGAAGAGGTATGCATAAAGAGCGTGTATTCACGTATCAGAGCAAGCCGCTAGGAAAGCTGCATAGCAGCGCATGGAAGCGGGCATGGAAAGCCGCAAAACTCCCGACCGAACCCGGCATCCTGAAAGGCGTTCACAATCTGCGTCATACCTTTGGCAGAAGACTTCGTAGTGCGGGCATTCCACTGGAAACCCGTAAGGCGTCGACCCACTACTCGGCTGCAGAGCTTGACGAACTTATTTCTGCATCTGAGTCCATCGTGAGTCGCGGCAGGACTGAAACGCCGAATCTGATGCTGATCCGTCAACACAGTGAAAAAACTGTCGGAAAAGTGTCGGAAATGAAAAAAGGGTTAACCAAGAAACTCGGCTAACCCTTTGATTTTATGGCGCGCCCGGAGAGATTCGAACTCCCGACCACCTGGTTCGAAGCCAGGTACTCTATCCAGCTGAGCTACGGGCGCTGATTTTGAGAGCGTACCATACAGAAGTTGTTTGCCCTACGCCATGAATGGTTCTGCTCTTTTGATGAGCTCGTCGAGGCCCGGTTCGTCGGTGTTTCGGGGCTTACCTGGATGGATAATGGCGACCTGGCACTCCTCTGCTGCTTCTACAAGTTGACGGAACGTCCCGGCGTCAGGATCCTTGATGTAAGCCTGTTTGTTTTCGTCGTAGGCGAACATGCGATCATTTCGATTGGTACATTCATCGCAGGTCGTGCAGCGTGGTGTATCGATATAAGGGTCATCAGATGCAATTTCTGGGGTTTCTTCTGCCTCAGCTTTATCGACCACTTCCACCGTCGTCTCAACCGGTGCCGCTACTGCCTCTTTGGTGACGGGTGCCGGTTCAGTTACCGGCTCAGCTACCGGAACATTCGCAAGAGCGGCCGACGCATAAGAGTTGTTCACACCGCCCAATTCCTGCAACGCATGCCAGCGTTCGCGACAGCGCCGTACAATGCGAATCAAACCGTCATCAACGACGAAACGCCGCAGAACATTGTCGCCATCGACCGCCGTCAGGTACGGCACTTTCTCGATCGTTTCGACATCGGTCAGCGCGAGATAGTCAGAAACCTGCAACATGTCATCGCTCCATGTTTCTTTAGGAGCGAATGCAAAATGTTCGCTGTATTTCTCGTCGATAATGGCGAAATCCGCAGCTGTAAACGCACAATCCTCGACGATCATCTGTAACTCATCGTCTTCGTAGGAAAACTCTCGGTGCGGCCAGTCGGATGCGACTTTTGGATTACTGCTGATATCAAAACGGTCGGCCAGTCCGGCACCCGCACCCGGGTCGTAGCTAAACGCGGGGAACACCCGAGATTCCATGGCTGCTGCCGCAACCAGGTACGCGGGAGTTTCTGTTGTCAATGCTTCTATCGGTGCAAAAATGCTGAACACTGCCGGCCCGTTAAACTCCAGACCCTTCTTTATGGCCTTGCTCTGTCGATAAAGGTTTGACGATGTCGACTGCACGACAAAAGCATTGCCTGGTGCAGTGAACGATTGCGCGGATTGATGTGTGAGAGCGTCGCTGACTTGTAACAAAATCTTCATCGGCAGATCGCTTGATACCACTTCCATCAAACGTGCAATATCGAGCGCTCTTAATTCACTTTCATGCAAGCAAATCAAATAAGACGGGAATACTTCCAGATCTTCCGGCGCCAGGGCCTGTGCACTGAACAAGTCGAAGTACGACGAATGTTTTTCCTCGCGATAAGCGTTGTCGCACTCGAGTTCTGCGATCGAAATGGCTCTGATAACCTCCGCCATCTGTGGCAGGCGCTCATCATAGGCTTTCAGTGCGACCGACAGGTCATCAACGATGAACTCGTATTGACCGGACCCGCGCTTATTCCTTGCAGCTGTCGCCGGCACGAAAAATTGCTGCGACTCCAGAGTGGCGAGAGCGGCCTGTATTCTGTTACGACGTTGCGACGGTAGCCGGTTCTGAGGAGTGGCGTCGTCCAATAGTTCGGACATCATGTCGAAGTCGAACGAGTCCTTGTAACGCTTGCCGAGATTCTTCTTAAGCGTTTGAGGTGATTCTGAATTGCTGTGCTTGAGGTCATCTACTTTGAGAATATTCCGCAGTCTGATGATCAGCGATTCGATCTTCTCGACCGACTGACTCGTGCGACTCGCCTCGGTTCTTCTGAATGCATGCTGCAATAAACGGGACGATAGTTGAGCATCACAATTGACCACGACTCCGTCCGTTTTGAGCGCGAATCGGGCCGTCGCGAGACTGTTACGCTTAAGCTCAGCCTCCGCCTCTTCACATTCGGCCAACAATGACTTTTCTGCTCGTTTCCATAACTGGCTTAGCGACTCATCATGACCGTCAATAACCAGTTCCCGCATGCGCTTTTCAAGCTGCAGGACATGTTGCCGTAGCTGTTCCCCTGCATTGCCCTCAGGCGCGATGTCACGCAGCATTCGATTGCAAATTCCGGTTAGAGAATCAGCAAAAGCCGGGTTCGCCGGGCTGTCGATCAGCACTAAGGGGAAATCGTAGCGAAGCTCTGATAGCTGCCGATACGGCATCAACAGGGCTGGACAGATATCCGGTCCGGGTCCGTTCGCTGTATCGTCGACGCCACGCCGTCCGGTCAGATGAAAGTTGATCATTTCCTGCATTGTCACACTCATGATCAGTCTCGCGGCCAAATGGTGAATTTATCCAGTTCTTCCTCCAGACCGCTCTTGACGTGATCTGGCGTATACAGTCGGTCGGGCTTGCGCATATCTTCGTAGCAAGGTACATCCGGATTCCTGTAAATGATCCCAACCGGTATCTCTTCGCTTGTACCGACGATGCGTCTGGCCTCCACGAGGTCTGAGGGATCGTGTTCCTGGTTATTCTTATAGGCACGAGCCAACGTCGGTGACAATTTCACGCCGTTTTCGTGCGTGAGAATACGGACGCTGGCGGGATCCTGCATACACGGCTCCCATCGATTGGCCTGAAATTCAGGACAGCGCTGCAAGATTCTGATGAATGAAAACCCGCGGTGTTTGTGCGCCTCATGAATGACTTGAAACAACAGCTCGGGAATCCAGTCGGGAACCTGTGCGACAAACGACAGATTCGAAAATCCGAGTGTCGCCTGCAGTGGATCAAATGGCTCCAATACCGACCCTCGAGGGGTTGTGTTGCTGCGCGTTCCCATCGGTGACGTTGGCGATGCCTGGTTCTTGGTCAGACCGTATATGTTGTTGTCGTGCATCATGACGGTCATGTTCATGTTGTAGCGTGTTGCGTGCACCCAGTGCGCCGCACCGATGCTGCAGCAATCGCCGTCGCCGGTGTTTACAAAGACGTGTAAATCCGGACGCCGCATTTTTATGCCTTCGGCGACCGGCAATGCCCGTCCATGCAGGCCGTGGAAGCCGTAGGTCCCCATGTAGTGAGGAAAGCGACTGGAACAACCGATGCCGGAGACAAAGACGATTTTTTCCAGCGGTAATTGTTCCTCACGGCATACCTTTTGCACTGCCGCAAGAATGGCGTTGTCACCGCAACCCGTGCACCAGCGAGGTACACACCCGGCATAGTCCTCAAGGCTATGCTGCTCGGCGCCAGCGCGCCGAAGAATTTCTGTCGCACGCGCAGTCATCAGTTCAACCTCTCTCGAATGACTCGTTCTACGGTACCGGGCTTGATCGGTTGCTCACCCACCTCGCCCCAGCAGTCGATATCCACCAGGCAACGTGCTCGTAGCAACCAGCCCAGGTTTGAATAACGGCGGTTATCTTCATCAATGAGTTCATCGTCCATCGAATCGGCCCAGTTGTTTTCAACCACCAGAACCTTGTCGAATCGCTGCATGATCTCGCGAATTCCGGATGCCAATGGCTGCAATATTTTGAGATGCATCGACGATACTTTGTGGCCATCCGCACGAATGCGTTGCACCGCTTCCTCAATGGACCCGCGGGTGCTGCCCCAACCGACGACCAAAAGTTCACCCTCATCGTCGCCTAATACGGTTGGCGGCTTGATGGTCTTCTGCAACGCGGCGAGCTTCAGGCTGCGATTGCGAATGCCTTCCTTGTTTGTTTTGAGGTTGTAAGCGACACCGCTATTGCGGTCGTGCGCTAATCCCGTCAACGTGTGCATACCGTTCGGCTGACCTGGAATGACGCGTCGACGTTGGCCACTGCGTGCGTTCCAGTCGTACGGCAGATAGTCCTCATCAACCGGGCTCTGATCAATAGGTGCTGCCAGCCATTCTTCACAAAACTCCGGCCGCGGAAACGGTTGCTGCGCCGTCGCAAGATTAGCGTCTGACAGCAACACAACCACCGTGTTGAATGCCTCGGCAATCCGGCGCGCGGTGATCACAGAGTAAAAGCAGTCTTCTATATCGCTCGCCGCCATGACAACTTTCGGCGCATCGCCGTGGCTACCAAAGCAGGCGGTAAGCAGGTCTCCTTGTTCGGGCTTCGTCGGCTGGCCGGTTGACGGCCCGCCACGCTGGACGTCGATAACGACCAGCGGGACCTCGGCCATGACGGCAAGGCCAATGACTTCCTGTTTCAGCGAATACCCCGGTCCCGATGTAATAGTGACAGCGCATTTTCCGGCGTAGGACGAACCAACCGCAAACGCCGCCGCCGCAATTTCATCCTCGGCCTGATGCACTACACCGCCAACCTTTTCGAAAACATCGCTGAGATAATGTGATGCCGAAGTTGCCGGAGTGATCGGGTACATCGCGCAGACTTCCATACCGGATGCCATCACCCCAAGTGCGATAGAGGTATTGCCGTTCACGACAATACTTGGCTCAACGGGAGGCGTTGCCTGAATCTTGAACTTGATATCCAGGTTGTCCTCCGCCCATTGGTATCCGGCGTCGAGCAAGCGCTGATTGGCGATGATGATCTGCTCGCTCTTCTTGCCGAAGATGAAGCGAATTTGCTCGTGAGCCGCCTCCACTTCCAAACTGTAGATGCTGCAGAGCAGGCCGAGCACGAACATGTTCTTGCCCTTGCGCGGATCGTTGACGATCTTCAGGCACTCTGTTTCCATCGGAATTTCGATCGCATCGAAGCCGCGTTCGAGCAACTCATCATAAACAGCGACATACGATGCCGCTATCGACGGGTCATCATCGTGACGCCACTTGTCTTCGAGCAGAATGATGCTGCCCGGCTTAAGTTCATTGGCGTTCAGACGCCCCCGCAATACCTGTTCGTTGAACGCAACCGCCAGATCCGCTTTATCACCACCATTGGTAATACGCCTGCTGGCAACGCGTATCCGATTGCCGCTGGCGCCGTCCACACTGCGTGCCGGGGGCTGAATTTCGGCTGGTATGATTTCGACGGTCCATATGCCGTAACCGAGTCGCGCCGATATCGCGCCGAATGACTGACCGCACTTTTGTGCGCCTTCACCCGAGTCGCTCAGTATCTCGACGATATGTTCATCAATTTCGTGCGCCGGTTTGCTGACTGGCGTCGCCTGTTTCTTTATTGCTACCGACATTATCTATTCTCTACGCAACACGAACGCGTACATGCGCCCGTTCGGTGGGATCTATTCCGAATATGCTGGCTTCCCCATTTTCCTGAGGCTTTTGGTACACGGCGCTGGAGTCACGAATACCCAGATAGGATTTCATACTGCGCGCGGCCTGCCGGCCCGTACCCATCGCCAGAATGACTGTGGCGGCACCAGTGACGATGTCTCCGCCGGCGTAAACGCCAGCCATAGACGTTGCCAGCTTGTCATCCGCTTCGATGTAACCCCATTTGTTCAGGGCGATTTTCGATGTCTGACCGATGATGGGATTGGCGTTGGTGCCTATCGCATACACCACCGTGTCGACCTCAAACTCGTACTCGCTGCCTTCAATGGGTACCGGGCGTCGCCTGCCGGAATCGTCCGGTTCGCCGAGCTCCATTCGCTGGCAACGCAGTGCCCTGACGTTGCTGTTGTCGTCGGCAAGTATCTCGACGGGTGCGGTTAACCATTCGAAACGAACACCCTCTTCCTCAGCGTGCTCAACTTCTTCAACACGGGCCGGGCTTTCTGCGCGTGTGCGACGATAGAGGCAATACACCTCCTCTGCATCGGCTCGTAAAGAGACACGCAGCGCGTCCATCGCAGTGTTACCAGAGCCAATCACCGCCACACGCTTGCCGAGGCCGAGCGGTGTGTCGTAGCGCGGAAACTGGGTTGCGCCCATCAGGTTGCAGCGCGTTAATAATTCGTTCGCCGACAGCACACCATTGAGCGACTCGCCTTGTATACCCATGAAGCTCGGGTAACCCGCACCGGTTCCGATAAATACGGCGTCGAACCCGAGCTCGTCTAGCATCTGTTCAATCGTGAACAAGCGGCCAACGAGGACATTACATTCAATCTTGACGCCGAGTGCCTTGAGGTTTTCCAGCTCCGCGTCGAGCACTTCGTTCGGCAGACGGAATTCAGGAATTCCGTAGCGCAATACGCCGCCGGCCTGGTGCAGTGCTTCGTAAACGGTGACGTCGCAGCCAGCCTTGGCCATATCGGCCGCGCAGGCCATGCCGGCCGGGCCCGAGCCGACGATGCCGATCTTGAAACCGTTTGGCGCAATCGGGGGGGTATTGCGCCAGGAGTTTGCGATCGCCATGTCGCCTATCCAGCGCTCGAGCCGGCCAATAGCAACAGGTTCCAAAGTTTCACCAACCGGGCAGACGCCTTCACACTGATCTTCCTGCGGACAAACCCGGCCGCAAATTGCCGGCAACAGGGTCGACTCGGTCAGGATGTCGTAAGCACCTCGGTAGTTCTTTTTCGAAATCTCAACAATGAATCCGGGAATATCGATGTTAACCGGGCAGGCCGGGACGCAGTTGGGTTTGGGACAAACCAGGCAGCGCTCGCTTTCCACCAACGCGCCCTCGAGACTGAATCCCAATGCCACCTCTTCAAAGTTTCCTGCACGCGCAACCGGGTCTTGCACCGGCATCTCGGCACGCTTCTGGGGGATCGTACGAATGGTTTTCTTCGCCATCAGCTCACCATCTCTTTCCAGTCGTCCAGAGCACGAGATTCGTCGTCTTTGTAACGACCCAACCGGCTCATCAGTTCGTCGAAATTTACCTTGTGTGCGTCGAATTCCGGACCATCGACACAGGCAAACTTGATCTCATCACCCACGCTGACGCGGCAGCCACCACACATACCGGTACCGTCGACAACAATTGGATTCATACTGACAATAGTTTCCACGCCATACGGAAGCGTTGTATCAGCACAAGCTTTCATCATGATGGGAGGTCCGATAGCAATTACGCGATCAACATCGGCATGCTCCTTCAGTGCCATCTCCAGACCGAGAGTGACTCGCCCTTCGAGACCAACTGATCCATCATCAGTACAGACAATCAGCTCGTCACAGTATTTTTCGAATTTATCCTCCCAGAAGATCAGCTCTTTACTGCGAAATCCGACCACTCCGACTACATAAGCGCCGCTCTCCTTGAAGGCTCTCAACTGTGGAAAAATAGGCGCAACACCGAGACCACCACCAACACAGACAATTTTTTTCGCACCCAGCTCGCTTGGATAGCCCATGGGTCCGACCAGAGCGTGCAAATGCGTACCTGCACGGCATCGCTGTTGCATTTCGATAGTGGATTTTCCGACCGCCTGAATAACCAGGCTAATCGTGCCTTTATCGGCATCGAAATCGGCAATGGTCAGCGGTATGCGTTCGCCGCGCTCATGCAGGATAACGATAACGAACTGGCCCGGTTTCGCCGCTTTGGACATAAGAGGTGCATCCACCTCCAGCAGGAAAGTAACATCTGAAAAATCTTCACGGGCGAGAATCTCAAAGCCATTCTCATCGTCTGGCACCATTGACTCTCGACAGGCCCTTCCACTCGACTCTGCGGCTGCAGATTCTTTGATCATCTGGCGTAGCTCCTCTACGACTCGATCGCGTTTCTCACGCGCTTCGGCCAGGTTGCGGGTATGCAATGATCGCCGCAGGTCGTAACCGAGTTCATCGCGCAGACTTCTCGGTACTGCGACTTTTACCCACCAGATCTCGTTACGTTGAAACAAATATTTTGTGTCGTACATCTGTACCTTTCCACATCGCTTTTGAGTACCTGAGAAACCAGAGCGCTGAAGTACCCGTCACGGCAGAGGTTTCTGTACCTTTCGAAGATTGGCCCAAGCGTGGCCAGACGAAAATACGGACCTTCCTGCATCAAGTAGGGAAAAGTCACGATAGACAGGATTTCGTTCGATCACTAGGTTTGGGGATGACGGTAAAAGGAGAAAGTTATGCGGCGACAATTGATCGAGGCACTCAGCTATCCGAAATTACTGGTGCAAAAAATAATCGTCGAGCAAGACTGCCCGCACGGCAGTCTGTTCGAGGCGACGGACGATCGGTGTCACCACTGCGAAATCGGGCGTGAATGTCACTGGGTCAACTGCCTGAATGAATTCGACGATTTCGACGGCAAAGCCACCCATACGATTAATGCATCTCTGCGCTACGGCATAAAACTGGTCGAAAACCTGCACAGCGAGCTTCGTCATAACGAGACAACCTGCAAGTGCGAAGCCTGCATGTGGGTCCGTGACTCGCAAAGCCTGACTGAAGCTTTCGACGCGCGTTTCGTCGTAAATCCTTACCGACAGATGGATTAAAATACCGCTGAGGCCTCGGGGCAACCTAATAATAATGTGAACCAGATCAAAATCTTATAGACTTCTCAGCATGAGGTCAGTCTTTGAAGAGCTTAAGCGCCGCAATGTCGTCCGCGTCGGGGTCGCCTATATCGTAGTGGGCTGGCTGGTGATGCAAGCGGCCGCCGCTCTCGAGCCCGCATTGTTACTGCCAGATTGGGTCGACAGGGTTGTCGCCGTTTTCCTGATGATCGGATTCCCGATTGTGCTAATTTTTGCCTGGGCATTCGAGATTACGCCGGACGGAATAAAACCGACCGTGAAGGTCGACCCAACGCAATCCATCACTAAAAATACAGGCAAGAAGCTCGAGCACACGATAATCGGACTTCTGGCTCTCGCACTGCTTTTCGTTGGTGTTCGTGCGTATCTGGCACCCGACAGTGGCGATGTGGATATAGATGGCGACCTGCCTGCGTCAATCGCCGTGCTGCCATTCGAAGATTACTCCGAAGAGAAAGACCAGGATCATTTTTCGAAAGGCATTGCTGAGGAAATCCTCAATCTTCTTGCAAAGACAAATTCGCTCCGCGTCGCTGCCCGCACGTCATCATTTGCGTTCGCAGGCAGCGACCTGGATATTCGTGAAATCGGCGACAAGCTTGAGGTTGGTACTGTTTTGGAAGGGTCGATCAGGAAATCCGGGCCCAATATTCGCATCACCGCGCAGCTCATCAATGTTGAAGACGGTTATCATCTGTGGTCTGAAACCTACGATCGAAACTACACGGATATATTTCGAATTCAGGACGAAATTGCGACGTCTATCCTGTCGTCACTACGAGTGCACTTGCTCGGCGATGCGCCTCCGATTGAAACCGCTGCCACCGAGCAGACCATCAATATGGAAGCTTACGACCATTACTTGATCGGTAAGGAAAGGCTGTCCAAACGCACGGCAGAAGATATAGCGGCAGCAATCACGAAATTCGAACAATCCATATCGATTGACCCCAACTTTGCGCCGGCCCGTGTGGACTTGGTACATGCGCTGCTGCTAGCCGAGTGGTACATCTACGGCGGTCAGGCCGACGTCAATTTCGAGAACGAAGAGAGAATCGTCCCCAACCTTGAAAAAGCGCTCGAGCTCGCGCCGGATTCGCCGGAGACCATCGCGGTAAGTGGCTTGTATCAGATGGCTCGCTACAAACACGAAGAAGCCGCGGCTGCGTTCGACCGTGCGCTCGCCCTCAATCCAAACTACGCAGAAGCCTATGACTGGCGCTCGGAAACGGCGTATCAGGATAGTCGCTTTCTCGACATGCTGGCCGATACGGAAAAAGCGTATTCACTGGATCCTATGTCCCTGCAGATCAGTGCCAACCTCGCATTTCAATACCGGAGTTTCTGGCGCCCGAAAGACGCTGAACGCGTTATTAATAGAATGTTCGAATTGCACCCGGGCCACCCACTTGCCTACGATGCGGCGCTGCAGAATTTGACATCCCATGGCCGATACGGTGAAGCACTGCTGCTGGTTGACGAGGCGCTGAAATCTCACCCGGATTTACAGAATGTAAAAGACTGGAAAGCGTGGGTGTTACTTGACCTGGGACTGCTCGATGAGGCGGCAGAACTCGATAATGACATGGCTAACGCATACGGCTATGCAGCAGCAGGAAGGGTCGATGATTTAAAAGAGATACTTGACCGTAATCTCAACGAGACCGCCACGCCCGAGTGGCACAGCTTTTCTAGAGAATACTATCGACTCACCAATCCCGATGATCTGCAGGAAAAACTGCGGCAATCTGTGGAACTTCAAATCGCCGCATTAGATGATCAAAGCTGGCCCTGGCGCGATACGTGCAACGTCTATCTGGCTTTTGATCTGCGGGAAGTTGGTCGCGATGACGACGTCGCCGGAATAATGGCCGCTTGTCAGGAGAGGATGGAAGAGCGGGTCAAGGTCAATTATTTCTGCCCGTGTTCTTACTACAAACTCGTCACATACACGATCGTCGACGGGCGCCTGGATGAAGCGGTCAAACGAGCAGACCAGTGGCTGACCAACGGCGATTCAAGCTATTACTTAGCCGCCGATCCGATTTTCAGCCTCCTAAGCGACAGACCCGAATATTCGGATTTTCTGGCAAGAAATGCCGCGCAGATAGAACGTCAAAAAAATATCTATTACTCGGGCAAATCGAACAGTCCTGCTACCGAGTAGGAATACCGTGCCGCAAGAACACCTCTCACCAGTCAGCTCAGATGCACCTGGTGGTGATACTCCTGCTCTTGGTATTGGCTTGTGCCTGAGCGGTGGCGGCTATCGGGCAATGCTGTTTCACCTCGGTGTTTTGTGGCGACTCGCAGAGCTCGGCTATCTTGGTAGCGCTGATCACGACGGCAAACACGGTCCCATCGGCACGTTGCAAAGAATCTCTTCGGTTTCCGGGGGATCCATTGTCGCCGCTGCCCTCGGATTAGCCTGGAACGACCTGCAAGTCGACGAAGACGAGCTGCTCGAGCGCTTTCGCGAACTGGTTGTAAAACCGGTAGAGGATTTCGCCAGTCAGACCACGGTTTCGATCTGGTCAGCGGCCTGGGCTGCCGTAGTCAGCACGGTCAACAAAAGCGTCGCCAGAGTCTATCGACGACGGCTTTACGGCAACAAGACGTTACAGGATTTTCCGGATTCGCCGCGCTTCGTCATTAATGCGACCAACCTGCAGTCCGGGGCGCTGTGGCGTTTCTCAAAACCCTTCACGCGTGACTGGCGGGTCGGCGAGATCAAGAACCCGACTGACTCCATCGCGTCGGTGGTCGGTGCGTCTTCAGCCTTCCCCCCGTTTCTGTCACCGGCTCGATTCAAATACAACGAATCACAGTACACGCCAGGCAGTGGCAGCGGATTGCAGAAACCACCCTACACCACTCGCCCGGCACTTGCGGATGGCGGCGTGTACGACAACATGGGTCTCGAAACCGTCTTCAAAAACTTCCAGACCGTCATCGTCAGCAACGCCGGTGGTGGCTATCAACCCAAGCAAAAGATCGCTGGCGACTGGGCGCTGCAGAGCTACCGCGTCATGAGCACGATCGATAACCAGGTACGATCCTTGCGAAAACGCGTGCTGATCTCGTCTCTCGCATCACTGGAAAAATACGGCGTTTACTGGAGCATACGCAGTGATATCGACGGCTATCCAGCCGAGAACAAACTGCCCTGCCCCCATGAACGAACGCGGGAGTTGGCGGACATACCGACTGACCTCGCAGCCAAAGACAAAACGACACAACGAAGACTGATCAACTGGGGGTATGCCATCTGTGATGCGGGCATACGCTCCTGGGTCGAAGATGATCTGACTCCTCCCACCGATTTCCCTTATCCCGCCGAAGGCGTATGAACACACAGCCGACGAGTACCTCCGCGCTGTCGAGTCGCAGTTTTCTGACGTACCTGATCGGCAGCACCGTGTCATTGCATGGCCTGTGGATTTATCGGGTCGCGCTGGGCTGGTTTGCCTGGGAAATTACCGGATCTGAGTTCTGGGTCGGACTGGTTGCCTTCACTCAGTTTGCGCCCGCCGTCGTGTTCGGGCCTATTTTTGGGGTGCTGGCAGACCGGTTCGATCGCCGCAAAGCATCGATAGTTATCAACGCGTTGGGCACGATCAATATGTTGTTGCTGGGCTTGCTGGCGTGGCTTGGATACGTTGATATCTACGTCCTCGCTGCCCAGTCGCTTGTGCAGGGAGCGCTTGACGGTGCGCACACACCCGTTCGCATGACCCTGGTGCCAAGCCTCGTCCCCAAAGAGCAACTGCAAAGTGCTATCGCAAGCGCTTCAATTTCATTCAATCTGTCAAGATTCATCGGGCCTGCTATTGCAGGAACAATTATTGCCACGCAGGGCGTCGCCGTCGCGTTCGCTGTGAATGGCATCTCCTACATCGCGTACATAGTCGCTCTGTCCCTTGTCGAGTTGAGACCCTCCATCACGCGCTCAAAGGCCCCGGGCGATGTGACCACGGAAATGCTCGACGGCATTCGCTACATCGTCCAGCACCGCACCATTCGGGGCCTGCTGCTGATCGTCGCGGTCGCATCCGTCTTCGGACGAGGGGCACTTGAAATGATGCCAGCCTTTGCCGATGCGATTTTTCAGCGCGGTCCCTCCGGGCTCGCGATATTGACAGCTGCTTTGGGTGCGGGAGCTATCGCCTCCGGCCTCATCCTGTCACGCAACACACTTTGGCTCGACAGTCGGGTCATCAAGATCTCTGTCGTTACAGCGGGTTTGTTTATCGTTGTTCTCGGTGCAACAGAGTCCTTCTGGCTCGCCGTTCCCGTTGTTGTCTCTTTGGGCGTCATCCTGTCCCTGTGCGGTGTCGGCTCGCAAATTCTGATTCAGACCCTCGTTGACGATGACGTTCGTGGTCGGGTCAGCAGTTTCTGGGGAATGATTGCGTTCGGTGGAACCGCATTGGGAAGCCTCGTTGTCGGATCTGCATCGGCAGCGTTCGGACTGCAGACAACGGTGATGGTCAGTGGCGGCCTCTGTTGCATTGTCGCCTTGATGGCACCGGTCAGGCACGAGCCTGCAAGCTCGTTGCCCTGACCGACGCCAGATCTTCTGCGGTTACGGAGCGTCCGCCGTATCCGCTTGTGCAGCAACGCGGCGGATAACACCAATCGACTCCAGCGCTTGCAGATACTCTGCAACGGCTTCCACGCCAACCTCACCCATTTCCGCAACCAGCCAGTCTCGAATATCACTGACCGTGCGTTTCCCGTCGACGAAGTTCAGCGCTTCGTAGGTGAACATGCCGCTACCGCCATACCGCGTACCGTGATTCTGCAGTGCCAGGCTCGCCAACTCCTCACGACCCAAGCGGTCTTCCAGATAGGAGAACCCAAACCCGTGCATGGGTCCTTCGACATCGGGGTTGCGCTCGTAAGTGGTGTTATTCCGTTCGATGTATATTCTGGGCTCGGGCGTCGCCAGAAGGTCCTGCAGTTTATCCAGATAAGCGACAGCACCTTGATGCTCGTTGTCTGCGAGTGCCGCGAACGGTTCTACGCTGTGCACTTTGCGACGCTCCAACGCAAAATGTGTTTTGGTCACCGCCGCGGCTTCAATCGCGGGCAGACCCATGCGCCGCTCCATCAACTCAGCGCTGCGCTGCAAGGCGTTTCGTTTTAGCAAACTCATGACGCCCGGCACATCGTCAGCAGAAAAATTCGCAAGATACCAGGCACTCACGGCACCGATAAAAGCGGCACGCTTGAGTTTGGTCGGATCAATATTGGCTGCCACGTCGTAGTTAGTGTGGATATAGCGGTCGGGCCAGTCATGCAAGTACAAACCTGGAATCCGCCAGGTCCCTTCGAAGAACACGTCATGGTCGCTGCCCATATCGAGCCCTTCCATCAACGCGAGTTGCGGCTCTTTGCCGCCCTCCGGTGAATACAGAGGGAATTCGACCGCTTCTCCGTCCGCGAATCTCTTGGTCTGGTCATTAACGAAGTGTCCGATCTCATGCCCCAGATCGCTGATGAATGATGGCACGCTGTAAGGCCCGCCCGAAATTCGGAACACAGCCTTGGTCACGGGGGCGCCGCCGACCATGTCCATATGGATGTTTGCCTTGATGCGTGACGGATCAGCGTGCTCAGACAGATACATGATGCTGCCTTCAATCTCCGCCGGCCACAGGAACCGAATCGTGCGTGCCGGTCGCGGCAGGATGCCCTCATTGATGAGTGAGCTCAGCGTCCGGGCTACTTCAAGAATAGCGACACACCCAGACGCATTATCATTTGCGCCCGGTCGTGGATGATCCAGATGACAAGTGAAATGAATGTCTTCATCAGACTTGTCCGTACCGCCGATAGCGGCCGTTGCAAATCTGAATTTGCCCTTCTCATGGTCAGCATCGACTTTGGCGTGAAACAGGATCTCTTCACCGGCAGCCATTCGTTGTTGCAGCGCTCGTGCCTCGCCAAGTGAAATCATGAAGCCGAACGATTTTGTAACCGGAAAGGCACTGAGATGTCCCCAGCG
Organism: Gammaproteobacteria bacterium; assembly: GCA_009937445.1. Lineage (GTDB taxonomy): Bacteria > Pseudomonadota > Gammaproteobacteria > Steroidobacterales > Woeseiaceae > UBA1847. The sequence continues at coordinate 16,743 of JAACFM010000050.1, forward strand.
AACCAGTCGATCATCCTCCTTCCACCAGGCGGACTTTTGATTGGGTGCATAGGAAATGATCCCCGCCGCACCGAGTTCGCCAACCGCCCGCTCTACGACAGCACCTGGCTGACTCGATGTCAGCACCAGCTTTCCTTTGATGTCCTTGCCCTGATACTCGTCGTCTTGCATACCGGTACCGATATCGACCAGTGAGGTCGTAACGTCCGCTGACAGACTGTCCTGAGCAAGCGTGAGCGGCACAGAGTCCCAGTCGCCCAGCTTTCGCACGCGGATATTCTTGCCGTCCTCGTTCCGGACCTCCCACAATTGTGCAAATCGTACGTTCCAGACCGGACGGGACTTCTGCGTGCCGTACATCCTTTCGCCGTCGGCATCGAATTCCAGGACATCGATCTCATCAAGACCGTAGTGATTGAGCTGTTGGATAATGTGTTGAGTAGCCGTCTCGAACTGGCTGCTTGCCCGCATCCGGTGTTGCAGCGTTAAAGTATCGAGATTGCGTTTCGCTGCTTCACCCGACGTTTCTGCGGCGATCTGCTTCAACAGGTCTTCGTCAATGAGCTCGCGAATGTCGGCAGTTGCCGCGCCCGACATTAGTAATGCCAATACGATATATCGGTGCAGCCACCGCTTGTTGATCAAAGTATTCTCCAAAGATTCGGGCGGTTATTCAGTGCTTCGGTAGACACCGAAATAGACGAACGGACTTGTCGCACGATCACCCGGTTTCACTTCTTTGGGCACGGCATTCCTGATCGGCTCAATGCTGCGCAGATACGCCACCACCGCTGCAACATCGTCATCGCTTAATCTAGCATATCCTTGCCAGGGCATGGATGGGATGCGGCGTTCGCCATGCCGACCGATACCGGCGCAAATAGCATTTGCGATCTGCCGATCAGACCACTTACCGATTCCAGTCTCTTCATCAGGGGTGATGTTCGGTGGGTAAATCACACCCGGAAACTTATCCCCCAATGGATTGGTGAAAGCGATTCCCGTGCTGGAGCCCGCCAGCGACCGGTCAATATCCGGATCCCCTTCAAATGCTCCGTTGGTGTGGCATGCGCCGCAGGCCAGCAATTCGATCATGTACGCGCCGCGATCGACTGTGTCCTTGTCTGCCGGGTGATAACGGCCGACGACCGGGTCAGGAGAGTCCAGGAGCGTCGCTGAGTCCAGTTCTTCGTAGTCCGGTTGGCGGTCAGTCGATGTTTCAGTCGCACAGCCGGACAATGCCGTCATGGCGAATGCTAAGAGAAACGGATATTTCAAGGTCATATCCTCCGAATCGAACCACCTTAAAAGTATAACGCAGGCGCAGCCCGATCCGGAGACAACCTGATCGTGAGTTCTACCTATTCTCGGCCGAGTTTGCGGTCTTCCCAGAACGTTTGAGTTCGTTTATTAACTTGCCAGGCATGGCTTCTAGCAGACCGTGGCCGGAACGCTTAGAATGATACCCAGTGAATTGAGGATCGAAAATGGCAGGTGGCTTTGCGAAAGACGGTGCGGTACAGGAGCAGATCGATGCGACGATCGAGGATGCTATCAAACACGCTCGCGACCAGTTGCCAAAGGGTGAAAGCCTAAAAAACTGCGATGAGTGTGATGCAAAGATCCCGGAGGCTCGGCGAATTGCCGTTCCGGGTGTGCGTCACTGCGTCAATTGTCAGGCTGAGCTGGACAAGGAAAACAAGCAAGCCAGTGGCTACAATCGCCGCGGCAGCAAGGACAGTCAGCTACGATAAGCACCCTTTGTTCCTGAACAGAATCTAGCTTAACAGAGCCTTGAGTTCGGCAACGTCTTGTTCGAGTTGCGCCACGCGTTCGGAGAGTTCGGCGACCTGATTTCGGCTCGAAACCGCTTGAGGTTTGGCAGCGAGTGCAGCCTCGGCTCGAGCTTCGATGTCGACCGGCCCGGAAAACAGGTGCATGTACTCGGAGTCTTTTCGTCCCGGCATCCGGGCCAGCTTTACCACCACTGGCCCACCTTCCCGGCTAATCAGGCCCTCCAGGGCGACAATAACTTCCGAGTTGTCCGCGAAACTATGCAGTCGACCGCTTCTAGCGCGCAATTCGCCGGGTGTTTGTGGTCCTCGCAACAAGAGCAGGCAGACGATGGCCACTTGTGCCGCGTCGAGCTGCAAATCGCTGTAGCGAGTCCCGCAAAATCGTTGCGTGTACTTCTCTGACCTGCTTTTGAAATTCTCTTCCGTACGCACAAGATGCTTGTCTTCCAGCACCCGAATCGTGTGCTGCACTTCACCCTGGGTGAGCGACATTACCGGCTCACGAGATGACTTCTGATTACAGGCGTTGGTTAACGCGTTTAGCGTCATCGGGTATTGCTCAGGTGTCACGATCGATTTCTCGATCAGACATCCGATGACACGGGCCTCAAGTTCGTTTAACTCTGTCAGCACGAATAGGCCCTCATTCGATTTAGTGCAGGATAGCGTCCACCAGTATATCGTGAATTACATGCGTCGCGACTTCGACCAGAAGAACTTTTCCATCCACAACGATGCGCTCGAACCCGCGCGGCGCCGGTGGCAATATTGAGATCAATCCTTGAGGTAAGACCTGCTTCCTGATTCCTGGAGGCAAGGGTTTTCCACGAGCCAGGTTCTTGGCAATTCCCGGCGGCAATCCTTTGTGCTTTTTCCCGCTATTGCCGTGCGTTGACGGCGCACCGTGATCCCGGTACCAGGTTGCGATGATATCGACCTCGCCTTTGGAAAATGTCGCGCTCACACTGACATCTGAAACGGCTTGCGACGACAGCAACAACAAGGGGAAAAAAAACGCCAACAGCTTGGTGAACATAATCTTCATCGGAACGACTCCATGTCGTAGATAGTCGCTTCAATCTAGCTATTACGGGCGTCGTACGATGTTAATCCGGTCACAAAAGACCTCAATAGTCCTCGCAGGAAATCTCAGGGTGACCATCGGCAATAATCAGAAATCCCTCGGGTATTCCTCAGGACCTCTGACAGCCTCAGGGGGATGCTGTGCTCAGCCGGCTGTGTGCCGGGACGTGAGCAGCAATCCATTACATTTGAGGTGATTATTATGAAGAGGATCCTATTTGCCATTTGCGGTACAGCGATGGCTCTCGGTTGTTTGTCCGCCTATGCCGATAATGACAAGGCCGACATCAAGGTGATGACACAAAATCAGTATCTTGGGGCAGACTTGTCCCCGGTCATTGCCGCAACTCCTGCGAATTATCCGTTCGCGATCGTCGATGCCGTCCAGGCTATTGCGACCAACAATATCCCGGAGCGTGCGATCGCGTTGGCTGAGTCGATCGCCGATCGACAGCCGCATCTCGTTGCATTGCAGGAGGTTTACGCATTCGATTGCATATCCCTGGTGCCGGGCTACGACGCCTGCACGGCTTTCCCTGGAGCGTTTAACGACCATTTGGTCCTTACGGAGGCTAAGTTGGCCGACATGGGTTCGGATTATAGAGTCGTTGCCGTACTGCAAAACCTGACTATTCCGGCGTTGCCGGTCTTCCTGCCCGGTATTGACGGTCCGGCCATGATCGTCAGTGTCATTGACCGCGATGTCATCCTCGCGCGTGGCGATATTGAGGCCACTCCGGCCGCCATACCGTGTACGAGTGTTGTCCCGGGTGTCGATCCCAAACCAGGCCCCGGAGGAATTGGCTGCCACTACACCGCTGTTGCAACTGTAGAGACACCATTAGGCAATATTACGGTGGAACGGGGCTTCATCGCAGCGAATGCGACGATAAAGGGTGAAGACTACCTGTTCGTCAACTCACATCTGGAAGTTCGTCAGCTCGGCGACAGCGCCGCTTCAACAGCATTGCAGCCCGCTCAGGCAATGGAACTCAACATCGCGCTTGCGGGCTACGCGCCTTCTCACAATCGAAGAGTCATTCTGGCCGGGGACTTCAATTCTTCGCCAGCAGACGTGCACCCGTATGGTTATCCGACGCCGTACCAGCAACTGTCGGTTCCGTTCACAGACACATGGATGTTGCGCCCGGGGAAATCCGGCGGGTTCACTTGCTGCGAAGCCGCGGACCTGTTGAACGACCCGTCCAGCCATGATCGACGCATTGACATCGTTTTTGCGAATCCAGCGCCGGTTGAAGTTAAAGCGAACGTCATGGACGCAAAGTTGGACGACAAGACGGCCTCTGGCCTCTGGCCTTCTGATCATGGGTCAGTTATTGCTGAGCTAAGCTTTGATTAGAGTGAGTCGCCGATACGGTGACAGTGACCTTGCCTCGCGAGATAAGGTCACTGTCACCTTAATTGTCCTATAATCCCGCCGGCTATGCTCAGCCTCACTAACATCTCCTTGCGCCGTGGACAAAAAGTTCTCGTCGAGAATGCGAGCTTCCAGATTCATGCCGGTCAACGCATGGGCGTGATCGGGTCAAATGGCTGCGGCAAGTCATCGCTGTTTGCCATGCTGCTCGGCGAACTCGAACCCGATGATGGCGAACTGGGCCTCGACCCCAAGCTTGAGATTGCACACGTCGCGCAGGAAAGCCCGCACGGCAGCGGCTCGGCCGTTGACTACGTTATGGACGGCGATCGTGAGCTGCGGAGCGTACAAGCCGCTATAGCGGCTGGAGAACAGAGCGAGGACAAGCCGAATCTGCACCTCCTTTACGAACGCATGGAAGTTATAGACGGATTTACAGCGGACTCGCGCGCTTCAAGATTACTGCACGGTCTCGGATTTGCGGCCGACGAATACGAGAAACCGGTGAAGGAATTCTCAGGTGGCTGGCGCATGCGGCTAAATCTGGCGCGCGCTTTGATGTGCCGCTCTGACATCCTGTTGCTCGACGAGCCAACAAACCATCTCGACCTGCCCGCGATCCTCTGGCTTGAGCGATGGTTGAAACGTTACGAAGGTATCTTGCTGATCGTTTCGCATGACCGGGACTTTCTTGATCAGGTCTGCACGCGCATAGCGCACATCGAACATGAGACCATTCGTCTGTTCACCGGCAATTACAGCCAGTTTGAGTCGCAGCGGGCAGAACAGCTCGCGCAGCAGTCGGCGATGTACACGCGCCAGCAGAAAGAAATCAAACACATTCAAAGCTATGTGGATCGTTTTCGCTACAAAGCGTCGAAAGCCCGTCAGGCACAGAGTCGCCTGAAGATGCTGGAACGCATGGAACAGATCGCACCGGCACACGTGGATTCACCGTTCCGGTTTCATTTTTTCGAGCCGAAAAAGCAACCGCAGCATCTGTTGGGGCTGACCGACGCGGCTGTTGGCTACGGCGAAGAGGTTATTCTCAAGGACATTACCCTAAACCTCTCCGCCGGAGATCGGGTTGGGCTCCTCGGCGTAAACGGTGCCGGTAAATCAACGCTCGTCAAAGCGCTGTCGACGGGAAGTACTCTGCTCAGCGGAGATCGTGTTCTCAGCAAGGACACGAAGATCGGTTACTTTGCTCAGCACCAGCTCGAGCTGTTGCGGCCCGAGCAAAGCCCGATCGACCACTTGCGCGACTACGCACCGGGTGATCGCGAGCAGGACCACCGTAACTATCTCGGTCGATTCGGTTTTGCTGGCGACCGGATATTTGAACCTGTCGAACCGTTTTCAGGCGGCGAGAAAGCGCGACTCGTGCTCGCATTGATGATTCGGCAAGGCCCGAACCTGTTACTCCTCGACGAACCAACGAACCATCTCGACCTCGAGATGCGGCAAGCGCTCAGTGTCGCGCTGATCGAATACACCGGTGCCCTTGTCGTGATATCGCATGACCGCCACTTGTTGAGAAGTGTCTGTGACGAATTGCTGATCGTTCATGACGGCGTCGTCGATCGCTTCAATCGCAGTCTCGACGATTATCCTGCGTGGTTGAAAGAACAGGACGAGAAAGTCGATCAGGCTGCTGCAAAATGGCAGGACGAGCCGGCCAGGCCTGTCAACAAGAAACAACAACGCCAGGAACAGGCGCAACGTCGACAGCGTCTGAAGCCGTTGTACGACAAGGTACGAGACATTGAAAAACAACTCGGTAAACAACGCGCACAGTTAGAAGACTTCGAAAAACGACTGGCAGATGAGGCGATCTATTCAGATCCCACACGCAAAGATGAGCTCACCAAGCTGGTCAAAGATCAAGCAGCGGCGAAGGCCGAAATTGAAGCGCTTGAATGGAGTTGGCTCGAGGCTAGCGAGGAGCTCGATACCCACGATTAGCTTTGCTGTTTGACGCAGAGATGCTGCTGGTACGCCCATGGCTTCTCCACGACCCACAGTCGAATCCATGGGCGTACCACCAGCATCCCGACAGTCGGTCATGTAACTCATCTCACAGTCG
>JAACFM010000051.1 GCA_009937445.1 Gammaproteobacteria bacterium
GGAGTTACCTGGCGCCCTGTCCGAAGGAGCCCGGACTTTCCTCCACAGCGAACTGCAGCGATTGTCTGGCCGACTCCGGCTTTCTCGGCGGCGATTCTATCAGGTATCGCTTGTCTTCAGGACCAGCAAACGCTCATACAGCGCATTTCTCTTAAGACCCGTTGCCTCAGCCGCCACCTTCGCCGAGTCTTTCGCCGACAGGTGCGCACAAAGCGCTCTGAGCAGGCGATCAACTTCAAGTGGTGACTCCTGCTTATGACTTGAACCGGCAATGACTATCGCAAACTCACCCTTGCCAACGATGGACTTGTCTTTAACCTGCCGGTGCAGTTCACCGAGCGATTCCTGAACGCATTGCTCGTGCATTTTCGTCAACTCCCGACCGATGAATGCCTGCCTATCTGGCCCGAAGACGGTGACCATATCGGCGAGACTTTCCTCAATGCGATGCACGGACTCGTAGATAACCAAAGTGCGTCGCTCGTTCGCGAGATTCTCCAACCAGTCTTTTCGAGCCGCATGCTTCGACGGCGCAAAGCCCTCGAAACAGAAACGATCCGTCGGTATTCCCGCTGCCGACAATGCTGCCGTTACGGCGCTCGCACCCGGGATCGGCGAGACGGTTATGCCGTGCTCATGCGCCGCGCGCACCAGGCGAAAGCCGGGATCACTGACCAACGGTGTGCCAGCGTCGCTCACGAGCGCCACATTATTGCCACCTTGAAGTGATTCAATAAGGCCATGCACGACCTTCTCTTCATTGTGATCGTGCAAAGCCAAAAGTCGTGTTTTGCAGCCGATATGCATTAGCAATCGCCCGGTGTGCCGGGTATCCTCGGCTGCAATAAGACTCACTTCGGCGAGCGTCTGACGTGCGCGCGGTGTCAGGTCTTCCAGATTGCCGATCGGCGTTGCCACGACGAAAAGTGTGCCGCTCATTTGGCTTCAGGTCCTTGTTCACAATGATTAACTGGCGAAACGAATAAATGACGATTCAGCAACCACATCCTGCAGGTAAATCGCGCTCACTGGCAAGTCTAGTTATTTTGTTGGCGTCGTTACTGGCCTTGAGTGCTTGTGAAACGACCGGCCTGGGTGGAATGTCAGGCTCTGCGGAACAGCGCGCCGAACGTCTGGCAAGAAATGGGCAACACGACGATGCGGCTGGTGCCTACATTGGTCTGGCGACAGACGCCGCAGGCAGTGAGCGTGACAGACTGACCTTGCTCGCCGTTGAGCAATGGCTGGATGCCGGTGACGTGACAAGAGCCCGGCGAGCGATGGGCGGTATGCAGCAACCAACGTCCGGTTCACTACTGCCAATCTGGAGCACCAACACGGCCGCGCTGTCTTTGTACAGTGGAGATGCTGATACCGCGGAACAGCTGCTGGAGCCTCTTAGCCGACAATCACTGTCCTTGCGGGATCGCCTGAGAGTCGAGGCCTTGCGGGCTGACACGCAGATACAACTGCAAGACCCGACTCGCGCGGTTGAATTGATGACGCAGAGAGAGACCTGGCTCAACAGCGCTCGAGAAATCGAACAGAATCGAAACCGCCTCTGGCAGGGCTTGCTCTTCAGTAATCCACAGGTGCTCCGAGAGGCCGCGCAGCTGGCCACCAACGAACAAACGCGCGCCTGGTTGACCCTGAGTTCACTGGCGACGTCGACAGGCCAGCAAGGAGTGGGCTGGAGAAACGGTATCGCACGATGGCGCGAAGCGCATCCAGACCATCCTGCGCTTGCGGTTATCGGCGCGGCGGAAGCATTTGACCAGGCATTGCTTGACTACCCGCGACAGGTCGCCCTGATCTTGCCGCTGACCGGGCGCTCTGCAGCCGCTGGCAAAGCAATCCAGAATGGTTTTCTAGGGGCTTATTTTGCTACCGCCAACGCACTCGACGATCGACAGTCGGTGCGTATTTATGACGTTATTTCGGAAGGCGGTGCCAGCGCCGCGTATCAGACTGCAGTGGCAGACGGTGCAGAATTCGTTATTGGCCCTTTACTGAAGAATAGTGTTATGGAGCTGGCAAACGACATTCTGGTTCCTGTGCCTGTGTTGACTCTCAACTATCTTCCGGACGATACGCTCGCTCCTCCCGGCTTGTATCAGTTCGCACTTGCGCCGGAGGATGAAGCCGCTTCGGCTGCTGTTCGCGCGCTGGGCGATGGCTACACCCGGGCGGTTGCGCTGGTACCGAACAATGACTGGGGGCGCCGGGTCTTGAAAAGCTTTGCGACCGAATTTGAAGGCCTGGGAGGAACACTTCTGGATTACAGAAGTTACACGCCGGACAAACAGGACTTCTCGAACGAAATCGAAAATCTGATGGGCCTGACGGGAAGCGTGCAACGCTATCAGCGCATGCGCGCGAATATTGGCGGCAGCCTGCAGTTTGATCCAAGGCGGCGCCAGGATGCTGAGTTCATTTTTCTGGCCGCAGCGGCTGGGCCGGCCCGATTGCTGAAATCGCAACTCAAGTTCCACTACTCCGGAGACTTGCCAGCCTATTCGACATCATCAGTCAACTCGCTGGACGGGCGCTCCAATTCGGACCTCAACGGCATCATGTTCGCGGACACGCCGTGGCTTGTTGATCCGCAACCCTGGATTCGCTTCCTGCCGCAAACCTATGCCGAATTCTGGCCCGAGGAACGACGACTCGCACGACTGCATGCCATGGGCTATGACGCATACAATTTGATCGCCTCGCTTTATGCGAGCCGAGGTGGAGAAATGGTCGAACTGGATGGCGCAACCGGTGAACTGTTCCTCGACCAGTACGGTCGAATTCACCGCCGCCTGGCTTGGGCACAATTTCAGCGCGGCGAAGCGGTTGCGCTACCCGGCCAGGAAGAGGCTGGTGGCCCTATCCAGGATACTAGCGATGACGGCATGCCAATCGAATCCGACCTAGCTGATGACGCGCCGTGGGACAACGCAACACAAGAGATGTAGGACGGCAAGCGGAGCAACTGGCGTTCGACTTTCTCGTCGCGCTGAACCTCCGCCCCGTCGCACGTAATTTTCACAGCCGCGGCGGCGAAATCGACCTGATCATGCTTGATAAAGATTGCCTGACGTTTATAGAGGTGCGATATCGGCTATCTGCGGCATTCGCGCCAGCCAGCCATACGGTTGATCATCACAAGCAGAGGAAAATCATTCGAACAGCGGCGATGTTCGTTGCACGAAATCGCCAGTTCGCGCAGTTCACTATGCGATTCGACGTAATCGCTGTCGAAGGCAACGAGAATGCCGCTATCGATTGGATCAAGGACGCATTTCGGCCAATTAATTCAACCCTTTAGTGTTCTACTGATAGACTTCTGCCAAGGCAAAACCCAGTGGAGAGATCATGGATCCTGTAGTCCGAGTTCGCGAGCATTTTGCAGAGAGCATCGCCACCAAACAAACCGCGGCAGACCAGATTGCCGAAAGCATCGCAGCGGCCGGTCGGTTGATGAGTGATGCGCTACTGGATGACGGCAAGATTCTCAGCTGTGGGAACGGTGGATCAGCAGCTGATGCCCAGCACTTCTCGTCTGAGTTACTCAACCGCTTCGAAATGGAGCGGCCGGGTCTTCCCGCGATGGCACTAACAACCGATAGCTCCACCCTTACGTCGATCTCTAACGACTACGCGTACGAAGAAATTTTCTCCAAACAAGTCCGAGCGCTCGGCAAAGCACAGGATGTCTTGCTGGGCATTTCAACATCGGGTAACTCGGAAAACGTCATCCGAGCCATCGCAGCGGCCCATGAACGTGGAATGAAAGTTGTCGCAATGACGGGGCGAGACGGTGGTCGTATGGCCGACATATTCGAACCCGGCGACGTTGAAATCCGGGTACCAGCGACCCGCACGGCGAGAATCCAGGAAGTACACCTTGTGGTCATTCACTGCTTATGCGATTTGATCGACACCACCCTGCTGGGCGAACAATAACTCGACGCCGATAACGGCGGGTGCCGTCTATCCAGACAGCGCCCTGATCGTTACTGGAGCGTGCTTTACTTGACGAGCGTCAGGTGCGGATGGGATCGAGTTTCTTCAATCTCATTGCTGAGCTCGGGTGGCTCAATGTGCTCTGTCGTTTCGGCATCGTGCGAAAAGATCATGCCTTGCCCCGTTTCGCGGGCATAGATACCGAGCAGTGACTGCATCGGGGCCCAGACATCAAACGGCACGCCGCTGAATCGCGCGCGAAAGCTGACTGCATCGTTAGTAAGCTTTAGATTATGTGCGGCCGAATCACTGATATTGAGGATAATCTTGCCATCCTTAATATGCTCGACGGGCACGTTGACGCCATCAATTGACGTATCAACGACAATATGGGGCGTATGCGAGTTGTCCCCCATCCACTCATGCATAGCGCGGATGAGATAAGGACGTTTTGAACGGCTGGGTTGCGTCACTGTTTTATTATTCTTATGAGTCGCCGGAAACCACAATCTTACCACCGTTTTCCGTCTGTGGAGCCAACTTAACTTAAGACATAAATCTACAAATGAGGCTACACATCGGGCAACAGGAAATTCGCGCCTGTATCCTGGGAAACGACTTTGCTGTTGCCCGATGTGCTTGCGGATTTTTTAGAGCCGCATCTCTTGCTCAAGCTCAGTCAAACTCTGCTGAAACGACCGTCGAGCAAACACACGTTCCATGTATTCCTCGATTGCCTCAGCATCTTTTCCAAGATCGATCCCGTAGACCGGCAAACGCCACAACAAAGGAGCGATCGTGCAGTCCACCAGCGAAAACTCCTCGCTAAGAAAGTACGGTCGCGCACCGAACAATTCCGCACTTTGCAGAATGCTCTCACGTAACATTTTGCGCGCCTTCGTACCCAGCTTGCCATCAATACTGGTCTCAGCTTCTGCCGCAATCGAATACCAGTCGGTTTCGATACGGAACAGCGCAAGCCGGAATTGCGCTCGCGTCACCGGGTCAACAGGCATGAGCGGTGGGTGCGGAAAACGTTCATCGAGATATTCAACGATGACACGCGAGTCATACAAGGTTAGATCGCGGTCAACGAGCGTCGGGACCGTGTGGTATGGATTGAGATCCATGAGATCCTCGGGCAGATCAGGACCCGCGACATTCGAAATCTCGATATTGATGTTCTTCTCGGCAAGTACAAGCCGAGTGCGGTGACTGTGTATATCAGTTGGGCGCGAGAACAGCGTCATTACTGATCGCCGATTGGCTATTACTGCCATTATTTTATGTCCTTCCAGATTTGTTTCTTGAGCATGCGAGATAAGATGAGGAAGAAAGTCAAAAACATCAATACCCAGACGCCCAGCTTGCGCCGATCCGAACGAATCGGCTCGGCGACATAGGCCAGAAAGTTAGTGGTGTCGCGGACGAAGTTATCGAAGTCCTCGGAATCCATGCTTCCTGGTGTTAATTGTTCAAAACCTTCAAACGTTGTGGTTACCGAACCGTCTTCATTTTCGTGATCCGTGAAATAGGCGGCCTGATAGCCCTGCAATTCCCATAATACGTGCGGCATGCTGGTACCGGGAAGCTGCAGATTATCGACGCCCGTCGGACTGTCAGAGTCAATGTAGAACCCCTTCAGAAAGTTGTAGACATGATCTACACCTTTTGCGCGCGCCATCAACGACAGATCCGGCGGCGTAGTCCCGTACCAGCGCGCTGCGTCATCCGCCGGCATCGAAGCCTGAATGGTCTCAAACGTTTTTTCGGCGTTGAACATCAGGTTGTCGACCAGCATTTCATCCGACAGATCGAGGTCATTGCCGATCGTCTTGTAACGAACGTACTGCGCCGAGTGACAACCGGAGCAATAGTTCATGAAGTTCGCAGCACCGCGTTGCAATGAGTTGATGTTGTCCGGATCAATGTCGGCGTGCTCCATCTGCGCACCACCGCCCGCGGCAAAGCCCGGCGCAGACGCGAAACAGGCAGTGACCAACAGCAGACTGGCTATTTGATTAAATTTAACCATGGTAGACAACCCTCTCTGGAACGGGCTTCGTCTTGTCTATAACCGTGTAATACGGCATCAGAATGAAGAAGGCGAAATAGATAACCGCGAAAATCCTCGCCGCAAGAACGTACATCGGATCTGCCGGCATCGTGCCCAACCAGCCCAGGACCAGGAAGGTCACAACGAAAATCGACAGTGCGGACTTGTAAATCCATCCGCGATAACGAATTGATTTAACCCTGGAACGATCCAGCCACGGCAGGAACAACGGCAGCATCACGGACAGGCCAAACAGTATGAAACCCCAAAGCTTGTCCGGTACCGCGCGCAAAATTGCGTAGAACGGTGTGAAATACCAGACCGGTGCGATGTGTTCCGGCGTTGCCGTCAGATTCGCAGGCTCGAAGTTTGCGTGCTCGAGAAAGTAACCACCCATATCCGGCGCGAAGAAGACAACGGAGGAAAATATCATCAGGAAGATGATGATCGCCACCAGGTCCTTTGACGTGTGATACGGGTGGAACGCTATGCCATCCAGCGGCACGCCGTCTGGACCCTTGTTCTTCTTGATCTCGATGCCGTCCGGATTGTTCGAGCCAACCTCGTGTAACGCAACGATATGAACAAAAACGAGGCCGATCAACGCGAGTGGCAACGCAATAACATGCAGCGCAAAGAATCGATTCAGAGTGATATCGGATATCGAGTAATCACCTCGAATGATCTCGACAAGCGCATCACCAACCCAGGGAATCGCACCAAACAGTGAGATGATCACCTGGGCGCCCCAGTAGGACATCTGTCCCCACGGCAGCAAATAGCCGGCGAAGGCCTCAGCCATCAACACCAGGAAGATCAGCATGCCAATGACCCAAATCAGCTCACGAGGCTTCTTGTAGGAGCCATAGAGCATTGCCCGGAACATGTGCAGGTAAACAATGATGAAAAAGAACGACGCGCCCGTGGAGTGTAAGTAGCGAATCAACCAACCCCATTCGACATCACGCATGATGTACTCGACCGATGCAAAAGCTTCCGCTGCCGATGGCTTGTAATTCATGGTCAGAAAGATGCCGGTAAATAACTGCATAAAGAGCACAACGAACGCCAGCACTCCAAACACATACCAGATGTTGAAATTCTTGGCGGCATAATATTCAGTGACGTGATACTTCATCGTCGCCGTAAACGGAAAACGATCATCGATCCACTTAATAAACCCGCCTTGCGGCTTGCCGACCTCTGCTTCGATTCTTGCCATTATGCTGCTCCCGAATCCTGACCGATCAAAATCAGGTCATCCCTGACGAATCGGTGCGGTGGAACCCGCAAGTTAGTAGGAGCCGGGACGCCTTTGAAGACGCGGCCGGCCAGATCGAATTTGGACCCATGGCAGGGACAGAAAAACCCGCCGCCCCAACCCTCTGCAGGCCGGACATCGAAATCCTCTAACGGCGCACAACCCAGGTGGGTACACGAGCCTTCCACAACCAGGTATTCAGACCGAACCGAGCGCGTGTCGTTGACCGCGTATTCAGGCTGCTGGTCCACTTCTGTCGAATCCGGATCCCTGAGCTGATCCGTATTTTCGGTCATCCGCGCAAGCATCTCTTCTGTCCGGCGCAATACAAACACGAGTTTGCCGCGCCAGAGAACGCGTAACATCTCTCCAGGCTGCATGGACGCGATGGACACCTCGACAGGAGCCCCGAGTGCCTGAGCACGCGCGCTGGGCTTCAACGAAGAAATAAACGGTACTGCGGCAAGACCTGCACCGGCTACACCGGTTACAGCTGTTGCTACAGTAAGAAAATGACGCCTATTGCGATCAAGGTCGTCTTCGGTCATCGGGCACTCCCATACGCCGCTCTGTTGGCGGCCTGTTTGTTACAGCGTTTTTTTGCTTATATGTCGATACTGGTAGATTTGCAGCAGACCCGGTTTGCCGTCAGGATGACGGTTGGCCGGGAACTCGATGCGGAACCACGGCGCATTATACACGGGGCCAATCGAAATTGGCTAGCCACTATAAAGAGTCCAGAAAGAGAACAGGTACATCGATTGGCCGGATTGAAGTCAACACTCGTATTTCTACTGCAATCGATCGTCGTTGGTCTGGCGGTTGCGTTTGTTGTCGTGCTCGTCCGCCCTGACCTGATGCCGGGAGTTGCCGGCAACGGCCAACCAGCGAGTTTCGCCGATGCCGTCGACCTCAGTTCGGCGTCTGTAGCCAATATTTACACGAAGCGCCTGGTTCAGGATGGTGGAACAGACGCTGCACGCCCCCGTTTTCGGGTCGAAACCAGTTTTGCCTCAGCAGTCATCATCGATTCCGCAGGCTATCTCGTCACAAATTATCACGTGGTCGCTACGGCAGCCGAGATTCGCGTACAGCTCAGCGACGGTCGCATTACCGAACCGGTCACCGTGGGTGTTGATGCGGAAACCGACCTTGCTTTGCTGAAGGTGGACCTGGGGACACTGCCAGCGATCCAGATCGGCCGCTCAGACAAGCTCCGCATTGGTGACATTGTCCTCGCGATTGGAAACCCTTACGGATTAACGACCTCTGTTACTCAGGGCATTGTCAGTGCCACCGGTCGCGGACTTTTGAACCTGGTGACATTTGAAAACTTCATCCAGACTGATGCCGCGATCAACGCTGGCAATTCAGGCGGCGCACTGATCAATATTCACGGCGAACTGGTCGGAATTAACACCGCGGTTCTCGCGCAGGATCCAGGAACCGAGGGCATTGGCTTCGCCATACCGGTCGACCTGGTGCGCGGCGTGGTCGACCAGATCAAGCAAAATGGGCGAGTGATTCGCGGTTATATGGGCCTGTTGCCCGACGATTTAACCAATTCAGAGCGCCTGGCAATGGGCATTGAGACAGGCAACGGCATCCTTCTTACCGAGGTTTACGTCGGCGGACCCGCTGACATTGCGGATCTTAGGGTTGGGGACGTCATTCTCGAATTGAACGGCGAACCCGTTTATTCACAGCACCAGGCATTGCTGATTTCCGCCAGTACGCAACCAGGCGACTCGGTAGAAGTGACGGGATTGCGCGGTGGGGAGCGCTTCAAGACCCGGGTAACAGCTGTCGAACGGCCTGAAGATCCTCAATAGGCGCCGAGTTCAGGACTCGCCACTTTGCTGGCGCCATTCATCCGGCGTCAGGGTTGTAATTGAAAGCGCGTGTATTTCGTTGCCAACGAGCGCGCCAAGACTCTTGTAAACCATTTGATGACGGGCGATCCGCCGCTTGCCCTCAAATTCGGCCGCAACCACCAAAGCAACATAATGCGTATTGTCGTTGCTCTCGACTTTAACGACGGCGTCACTGAATGCGGCTTCGATCAAATGCGTTATTTCTGCTGGATTCATAATATGCAATAGCTCGCAGCATCTGCTGCTGACAATCATCGGGGCGGGCAGTGTAACTGCAATACACACTCCTTCCCACTGCCCCACAATGATTGTGTATGATAGCCGGCCCGCGACGACGTGCTCGGAGTATCACACCGCGTATACTCGTCGCTTATTCAATAATTCGACTGTATATGCTTGGTAATATCATTCCTGCAGATTTGGGCGCCATAGTCGCCGGTTTAACGCTTCTAATCTGGGGCGCTGACCGTTTTGTTTATGGCGCGTCAGCCATCGCTCGAAATATGGGTATCGCCCCGTTGATGATTGGGTTGACCGTTGTTGCATTTGCGACCTCTGCGCCTGAAATTCTGGTATCCATCATCGCTGCACTGCAGGGCGAACCGGGGCTCGCCTTCGGCAATGCCATCGGTTCGAATATCGTCAATATTGGTCTTGTGCTTGGGGTTACGGCCATGGTTCGGCCTATTCCTTTGGAATCCGATACGTTGCGGCGCGAAATGCCGGCATTACTGGCCGTCTCATTGCTGACCGTCTCTTTGTTTCTTGATACCCGCCTGAGCCGTCCCGACGGCATCGTCATGCTGACCGGGCTCGTCATCGTCATGATCTGGCTCGCAAGACTCGGGGTTCGCTCCTCCGCCAACGATCCGATCAAGAGGGATTTCGAGGCCGAGATTCCGGACAACGTCAGCATGAAAACTGCAATCACGTGGCTGTTAATCGGACTCGGCGCACTGTTGATCGGTGCTGAATGGCTGGTCAACGGCGCAATCGGGGTGGCGCAAACACTTGGCGTCAGTGAAATCGTCATCGGCATAACCATCGTGGCCTTCGGCACCAGCCTGCCAGAGCTTGCGGTCTCGCTGATGAGCGCCCTGAAGGGCGAGTATGGCCTCGCAATCGGCAATATCGTTGGCTCGAATATCTTTAATTTACTGGCCGTCATCGGTGTCGCCGCGACTATCCAACCCGCCGCTGTGGCTCCCAGTGTTTTGTCATTGCATATTTTTGTAATGGTGGCGTTTACCCTCGTTCTGTTCGCGATGACCTATGACTATGACGGCAAAGCGCAGCTCTCACGGCTTGAGGGAGCCGCACTCCTGATCGCCTTCATTGCATACGATTCCTACGTCATAGCTCAAAACATATAAACTACCGTCAGGAATAACTGCAAAGGGGCGTCCCTTGCCTGACAAACTCTCAAAAGATGAATTGCTCGCGCTGGCCAGCGAAGTCCTCGCCATTGAGGCCCGCGCCGTTGATGCCCTGCGTGATCGCCTGAATGACGATTTTGTCGCCGCATGCGACTTATGCCTCTCAACGCCAGGCCGAGTCGTGGTCAGCGGTATGGGGAAGTCGGGCCACGTGAGTAACAAGATCGCCGCTACGCTGGCCTCAACCGGCACGCCCGCCTTCTTCATGCATCCGGCCGAAGCAAGCCACGGTGACCTGGGCATGATCACCCAACAGGACCTGCTGCTCGCGATCTCCTATTCCGGTGAGACCGCGGAAGTTGTTACGATCTTGCCGGTGGTCAAGCGCATGGGTGCCAAGCTTCTTTCGATCACCGGTAACCCCAACTCAACAATGGCACTGGCTGCAGATGTGCACCTGGATATCAGCGTCGCCGAAGAAGCCTGCCCGCTTAATCTTGCGCCAACCGCCAGTACCACCGCAACGCTGGCAATGGGCGATGCGCTGGCGGTGGCACTTCTGAAAAGTCGGGGCTTTACCGCTGAAGACTTCGCCCGATCGCACCCCAGCGGCAGTCTCGGTAAACGCTTGTTGCTGCGCGTCGAAGACGTCATGCACGATGGGGACCGAATCCCTGCTGTCCAATTCGGCGTCAGCCTTCGTGACGGACTCATGGAGATGACCGAGAAAGGTCTCGGGATGACCGCCGTAGTGCGTGACGATATGACACTCGCCGGAATTTTTACTGACGGTGATCTGCGGCGTACTCTCGACAGCGGTGCCGATATCCACACAACAAAGATCAGTGATGTTATGCACAGCAACTGTAAAACCACCTCAGCCGATGTTCTTGCCGCGGAAGCCTTGCATATTCTTGAGGAAAACAAGATTACCTCACTGTTGGTAACCGACAAAGACAACAAGCTGATCGGCGCTCTGAATATCCATGACCTGTTTCGAGAGGGCCTGATGTGAGTGACGTGAGCCTGAGCGACGTTCGACTCGTCGCGTTCGATGTCGACGGCGTCTTTACAGACGGCCGCTTTTATTTGTCCGATGATGGTGTTGAGTCGAAGGCCTTCCATACTCAGGATGGATACGGAATACGACAACTGCTGGACGCAGGTATCGAGGTCGCAGTTATCAGTGGCCGTCGATCCGGGGCTGTACAGAAGCGGATGGCCGAGCTGGGCGTGGTACACGTCGTTCAGGGTTGCGGTGACAAAGTTCTGGCGCTGGACGAAATCATTGCATCGCTTGGCATCTCAAGCGCGGCATGCGCTTACGTCGGCGATGACATCCCGGACCTTCCTTTGCTCAGCCACGTAGGCGTCGCCATCGCCGTGGCGAACGCGGTGCAGGCTCTGCATGATCAGTGTGATTATTCGACTTCAAGTGCCGGTGGCAGCGGCGCGGTACGCGAAGTATGTGAACTGATACTCGGCGCGCAGAGTCAATAGATCATATGAGTCCTCGCACGATCATTTTGATAGTTACGCTATCGGCCCTTGCATTCGGTAGCTGGTATCTGGCGCGATCCAGTTCGTCGGACGACGAAGCGTTACCGTTCGACCCAGTCCATCGAGGTTACTATCTCAAGCACGCGCGCATTCTTGGTACGGGTGAAAACGGCAGTTTGTTGTATGAAATTGAGGCAGTTCACGCTGAGCAGCAGGCCGATGAACGAATTGAGTTTTCTGACGTTCGCATACACTACGCGCCCGACAGCGGCGTACCCTGGGTAGTGAACGCTGACGAAGCAACGCTTCGCGAAGGCGAGCCGCAAATTATCCTGCGCGGCCACGTCAAAATCTCGAACCACAGCGAGACGAGCGATCATGAAGCCGAAATCAGGACGCAATATCTGGAACTTGATCCAAAGCTTTTTATTGCGCAAACCGACGCGCGCGTGCAACTTCGTTTTGGCTCTCGCAGCGTTACAGCAACTGGCATGCTAGCATCCCTCAACGATGACAGAATTGAACTCAAATCCAATGTTCGTGGCAAGATTGTTCCTTAAGATGACGATCAGGCAACGCAAATCGACAATTTCATTTGTGGCGATGGTTTTGCTGTTGCCGTCACTCGGGTCCGCGCAGCTTGTAAACCTGGACCAGCTGCCATGGACGCTGGATTCGGAAACCGCCATTTTTGACGGCAAAACTGCGACAACGATTTATACCGGATTGCGATTTTCGCAAGGTAATATTTCGATCGAATCCGATGAAGGTCGTGCCTCAAATAGCAGCGAAAACAATCGGGAGCTGAAGTTCTCCGGAAATGTCGTGATTGTCGTGAACAACGGCCGTATCGAGTGCGAACAGGCAGATCTGCAGTTCGTTGGCAGCACTCTCAGTAAAGCAATCGTTACGGGTTCACCAGCAACCTACGAGTTGCAACGTCAGTCCTCTGACGATATCACTTACGCTGAGGCCGGACGGCTGCTCTATGATGTCCAAAATGGCGTGATCGAATTTTCAGATCAGGCAACGATTACGGAAAGCGGTAACCAGATCTCGTCCAACTACCTCGTTTACAACATTATTGAACGTCGCATCAATGCTGACTCGTCGGGCAGCGCCGATGACCGGGTGCGCATTACCTACACGCCCGTCAACGGCAGCGAAGAACCGGGCCAGGCTCAGCCGAATAGCGACCCCGAAGCCGAACCTGACAATCCATGAGTATTCTCAGCATTCAGGACATCTCCAAGAGCTACAAGTTGCGCAAGGTCGTCAAGAGCCTGTCGCTGGAGCTGAAAAGTGGCGAGGTCGTCGGTTTGCTGGGACCCAATGGCGCGGGCAAGACAACCGCTTTTTACATGATCGTCGGCCTTATCGCGGCAGACGGTGGCAATATCTTGCTGGACGGTCAGGATCTGACCGCCAAACCCATGCACGAACGCTCGAAACTCGGCTTGGGCTATCTTCCACAGGAAGCATCAATTTTTCGCAAACTAACCGTCGAACAGAACATTCTCGCTATCCTCGAAAACCGCAAGGACCTGGATCGTGCCGGACGCGAACGGGAGTTGGAAACGCTGCTTGACGAACTGCACGTAGGACACGTCCGCACCAGCATGGGCATCAGCCTGTCGGGCGGCGAACGCCGTCGGGTGGAAATAGCGAGGGCGCTGGCCGCCGACCCACTGTTTGTCCTTCTCGACGAGCCATTTGCCGGTGTTGATCCGATCTCCGTGCTCGACATTCAACGCATCATCAGGCACCTGTGTGAACGCGATATTGGTGTTCTCATAACGGACCACAACGTTCGTGAAACCCTCGGTATTTGTGGCCATGCGTATATATTGAGTGACGGCAGCCTGATCGCTTCAGGCTCACCCGAAGATATTTTGGAGAATCAGCACGTTCGAGAGGTGTATCTCGGACAGGAGTTCAAACTCTGAGGCAAACTTCTTACTTGTCGCAGGCTTGCGCAATTGGATTTCGCCCACAGAGTACTAGTCGTAAATGCTAAAACCTTCGCTGCAGCTAAAACTCGGTCAGTCATTAACAATGACGCCACAATTGCAACAGGCAATCCGCTTGTTGCAATTGCCTATTCTTGACCTGAACGCGCAAATTCAGGAGGCGCTGGAAGAGAACATAATGCTCGAGATGGAGGACCTGCCTGATGTCCCCCGCACCAGTGCTGACTCGACCGCAGAAGTTGAAACCATCAAAGCCGATGAGCTATGGCAGTCGCGCGCTGCCGAACGTACCCAGGACGGTGGCTGGAACGGTGAAGGCCGCCCGATAAGCGAGTACGCAGATGAGTCCGGTGAAACACTGCACGAACACCTGTATTGGCAGCTGGAGATCGAGAATTTTACCGTTCGCGAGGCCTTAATTGGTGAGGCCCTGGTCGACTCCATTAATGATGACGGCTATTTAATCGCCGAAGTTTCCGAAATAATTTCAAGCCTGCACGAGCAACCACCCGTCACGGTCGAAGAGGCTGAGAAGACGCTCGTAAGACTTCAGCGTCTTGATCCTGTGGGCGTCGGGGCACGATCTCTGTCCGAGTGCGTGATACGACAGATTGAACAGTTGACTCCTGAGACACCGGGCTACCAGCTTGCTCTGGATATTGCCGCAGGCCATCTTGATCTCGTTGCGGCACGTGACTATGGCGAGCTTCGTCGCAGCCTCAGAACGTCCGAAGAAAATCTCCATGAGGCACTGGCTCTGGTCAGGGGCTGCAACCCGAAACCCGGGCTGGCGATCAGCCCCGCTGCCGCTCAGTACGTCATCCCGGATGTATTTGTGCGCAAAGTGGACAATAACTGGCAGGTGGAAATCAGCCAGACCGGCGTGCCCCGACTTTCAGTGAACCAGCAGTACGCAAGACTGCTGCGTGGCAGTGGCGAACACACGGTATTGAAAACCCAATTGCAAGAGGCGCGCTGGCTCATTCGCAGCCTTGAAATTCGCAATGAAACGCTGCTGAAAGTTGCGACCAGCATCGTCGAGCGGCAGGTCAGTTTTCTTGAGCTTGGCGATGAATCGATGAAGCCAATGGTGCTGCGCGACGTTGCTGAAGAAATTGGCATGCATGAATCAACGATTTCACGTGTAACTACTAACAAGTACATGCACACGCCACGCGGCGTGTTCGAGTTCAAGTATTTTTTCTCAAGTCACCTGTCATCGGACAGCGGCGAGGACCAGTCATCAACGTCAGTTCGCGCAAAAATTCGCAAGTTGATTGCCGGTGAGAACTCGGCAAAACCCCTCAGTGACAGCAAGATCACGAACTTACTGAAGGACGAAGGCATTTCAGTTGCGAGAAGGACTGTCGCAAAGTACCGTGAAGCAATGAATATACCCTCATCGAGCGACCGCAGGAATCGCGAGACCCGATAATATGAGCAAGTAAGAAACACAATATAGGAGAAGAGTTAGACTGCTATCCTGACCCCGAGAGGTCCGAATGATAACCAAAACTGGAGACAACTATGCAATTGAATGTTTCAGGCCACCACGTTGAAGTTACTGATTCGCTTAGAGATTATGTCGAATCCAAAGTTAGGAAAACCGCCCGTCACTTTGACCTCGTGTCTGACGTCCATTGTATTTTGACCGTCGAAAAACTCCGGCATAAGGCCGAAGCAACTGTCCGCCTGAATGGTGGTACGATTTACGCTGATCACACCGAAGAGGACATGTACGCAGCTATCGATGGAATGGTGGACAAAATCGAGAGGCGAGTTAGAAAATATAAAGAAAAGCTCGTCGATCACCACGCCAAAGACAAAGACAAGATCAAGTACGCCTGATCCCGCACGCAATCTGTGCGGTCCAACGGCCGCACAGATTGCTGCTATTCAAAACAACGCCTTATGCCGCTCGAACAAATCATCAAGCCAGACGGCGTGTTATGTAACGCGACTGCCCGCAGCAAGAAACACTGCCTGGAAATCCTTAGCGAACTTCTGGTGCGCTCAAATCCGGAAATCAGCAGCGACGTCATATTTAGATGCCTGAACGACCGCGAACGTCTCGGCTGCACCGGTCTTGATCGCGGTGCTGCGTTTCCACATTGTCGCGTTGCCGGTATCGACACAAGTATCGCAGCACTCATCAAGCTCTCGGAACCGGTCGATTTTGACGCGGCTGACGGCGACCCGGTTGACCTCGTTTTTGGCATGATGGTCCCTATGGAACTTGATGACAGCCACTACGCCGACATCAAGATGGTCACTCGCGTTATGGCCGATGAAGGCCTGCGCTCACGGCTACGCGGCACGAATTCCAGTAGCGACTTGTACAACGCCCTGCTTGACGGCTCGGCACTCGTCATGCCCGACCCGTTGCGCACTGCGTCAGCGACCTGACCCGGACAATTTCAGAGGCAGCCATGATGACAAAAGATCTTCGACTGATAGTCGTCAGCGGACTTTCCGGTTCCGGAAAGTCGGTCGCCCTGCACGCGCTTGAAGATCTGGGTTACTACTGTATTGACAACATACCGGCGGCCTTACTGAAGGCGGCTGTTGCTGAAGTCCATTCCGGGGAAGGACAGACTGCGGAATTACTGGCGGTCGGCGTCGATGCCCGCAATCGCCCCAATGACCTTGAGGCATTGCCTGGACTGCTCGGCGATTTACGCGAACAAGGGATTCGCACGGATATCGTGTTCTTGCATGCAAGTGATGACGTCTTATTGCAGCGCTACAGCGAATCTCGACGACGTCATCCGTTGGCTGTACATGGTGCCGGATTGCGCATTGCGATCAGTGCCGAGCGAGACGTGCTCACAGCCATGCACGATGCGGCCGACCTTATCATCGACACATCGCAAACCAGCGTCTACGAACTCGCTGACGCAATCCGGGAGCGCGTCGACCGACGACAGTCCGAGTCTCTGTCTGTTCTAATCGAATCGTTCGGTTTCAAACATCGAATTCCGGCCGACGCCGATTTTGTGTTTGATATGCGATGTTTGCCAAACCCCTATTGGTCCCATGACCTGCGTGAACTGAACGGGCTCGACGATAAAGTCATTCAATTTCTGGATGGACAGGAGATATTCAATGCAATGTATGCGGATATCATTGGGTTTCTCAATCGCTGGATTCCTCGCTTCGAAGACGCTCATCGCAGTTATCTGACCGTTGCCATCGGATGTACCGGTGGCCAGCACCGTTCCGTGCGCATGACTGAAAGACTCGCTGCCGAGCTGCGTAAACACCACGAACCCGTGCTCACGCGCCACAACAACCTGGCAAACCATCGTATCCATCCAAACTAAGCTGCTAAACTCCGCCAGCATGGAAGCGCTAGAGCAAACGAAAGACAATCACGAGGAGCTGCGCCAGCTACTGAACGGTGGCCGTATGCGCACGGCTCGCGTCATGGTGAACAGTCTTCACCCGTCCGAAGTCGCTCGATTACTCGAATCGTTACCCAGAAAGAAGCGCTCGATGCTTTGGGAGCTTGTCGATTCCGAAATGGAAGGCGACGTTCTGGTTGAGGTGTCCGATGAGGTCCGTGATGGCCTGATCCAAGGCATGAAAACAGCAGATCTGATCGCTGCGACCGAGGGAATGGAGGCCGACGATCTCGCTGACCTTTTGATCGACCTTCCGGAAGCCGTCACGCAGGAGGTCTTGCAGTCTCTTGATAAACAGGACCACGATCGTGTACAGCAGGTTCTCGCTTACGATGAGGAGAGCGCTGGCGGCTTGATGAACGTCGACATTGTGACGGTTCGTCCCGACGTCACCCTTGAAGTTGTCGCACGTTATTTACGATTTGTGGGCGATATAACTGACGGCACTGACTCAATTTTCGTCGTCAATCGGGAAAACCGTTATATCGGTTCACTGTTTCTCTCGCGACTGCTCACGGGTGCCCCGGAGGAGATGGTTGCCAATGTCATGTCCACCGAAAAAACACCGATTCCAGCAAATACGCCGTCTACCCAGGTGGTGTGGGAATTCGAAAATCGCGATCTATTGTCTGCTCCGGTTGTCGATGATGACTATCGGGTTCTTGGCCGCATCACAGTTGATGACGTTGTTGATGTGATTCGAGATGAGGCCGAGCATTCCCTGATGAGTGCTGCGGGTCTTGATGAAGAAGAAGACATGTTCGCGCCTGTTTTCCAAAGTGCAGCCCGCCGCGCTTTGTGGCTCGGCGTCAACCTGTTTACGGCGTTTGTGGCGGCCGGCGTAGTCGAACAGTTCCAGACAGCGTTGGACCGCGTTGTTCTACTCGCAGTTCTCATGCCCGTGGTTCCCAGCATGGGCGGCGTCGCCGGAACTCAGTCTTTGACCATCATCACGCGCGCAATCGCGTTAGGCCAAATCAATAAGGACAACGCCGCGTGGATTTTGAGAAAAGAACTCATGGTCGGCGTTCTGAACGGAATTGGCTGGGCGATTATTGTCTCGCTGTTCACTTATTGGTGGTTCGAGGAATGGGTCATCGGCGGCATCATCGGCGCCGCTATGATCATCAATCTGTTCGTTGCCGCATTGGCTGGTTTCAGTATTCCACTCATTCTGAAGCGTCTGCATATTGACCCGGCATTGGGCGGCGGTGTCGTTCTCACAACAGTGACAGACGTGATCGGCTACTCGGCATTCCTTGGCTTGGGCGCAGCATTCCTGCTGTAAACAATCGCCGTCAGACCGCGTCAGACTCAAACGAACTCAAGTCTCTTTTGATCCAGTCAGGCGCGAACAACCGCGGCACGTCGGCGCCAGAAACAAAGTCCAGCAACTCGTCTTTCACTTTCATTGCATCTCGGTAGCCCAGCGCGATGAGCTCGCGCGTATAGGACTTCTCAAACAGCAGAAAGCTCAGCAACCTGCTTTCGCCCGAGCCTTTGCCGCCGATACCGCGCAGCAGAGCGCGAATAGCGAACGGCAGTTCCTGTCTGTGTCGAACTGCTATCTCTCGCAGATCCTCGCTTGGCACAATCAGCATCGTGTCGATTGGACGGACCTTTGCCAACGTGCCGCTTCTGTCGGCTGCAGGTACCGAATCAATCAGCTCGTTGATGCGGGTAATACGTTCAAGATCAGAATACAGACCGTCCATAAACAGGGTATCGAGCATGTAACCCGCGATCTGTCCGAAACTCGGCGGCGGCCCCAGTTCGGTCGGCGCTTTTTCTCCGGTCTCATCGCGAATGCCGATGACCAGAATTCGATCCGCACCCAGATGAACAGCAGGACTGAGCGGCGTTGCCTGTCGCATTGCGCCATCACCGAAATACTCATTACCGATTTGCTGCGGTGGAAAAACCATGGGCACCGCGATACTCGCCATTAAATGATCCAGACTCAGATCGGTGCGCTGGCCAAGACGCCTGGTCCGACCCCAGTCCTGCAAATGATCCGCCGCTTCAAAAAAAGACGTCGAGCGTGCAGACTCGTACCCGGCAGCGGTAATAGCTATGGCCTCCAGATGGCCATCGTCGATAGCTTGCCGGATTCTCGGAAAATGGACGTTCTGGCCCAGGAGCTCGCGTAAAGGCGCATTGTTGAGCAGCGATTTCGGCGTACCAACCAGCCAGCCACCCAAGACGATAGAAAACATCCAGTGCAGGCTGCTCTTTAGCATCGTCAGATGGTCGGTTTTATATACCTGGTGACAGCGAAAATGCGCCCAGACCTGCTCCAGTTCAGCCACCGCAGACCGAAGATGCCCGGCTTTGGACGCCAGAACCACCGAATTGACTGCGCCGGCAGAAGTGCCGCTGATGACTGAGAACGGGTTGACGCTCGACCTGGGCAGTATCTCCGCCAGGGCTTTGAGTACACCAACCTGAAACGCGCCGCGCGCTCCGCCACCGGGCAGCACCAGGGCAGTTTTGTTTGATTCAGAATGATTGCTCATAGGCTTCTTTCAAATTGTTACTGATCGCTCGCAGTCGGCGTATTATAATGCCTCTCTCCTTCGCGAGACCGGCATTACACTCCCGGACTTTAAGGATACGGACCCTGAATATGAAACGCTCTATTACTTTTGCAGCCATAGCGCTCGCGACAATCGCAGTCACGCTGTCATTCACATCGTTTGGTATCGCGAATGATCAACTGGTTCTCGGAAGCCCCGCGCCAGAGTTTGAACTTGCCGACCAAACGGGAGAACTGCACTCCCTCGAAGACTACCGAGGACAGTGGGTCGTTCTCTATTTCTACCCGAAAGACGAGACGCCCGGATGCACGACCGAGGCATGTGAATTTCGCGACAACATTTTCGCGTATCGTGACCTAAATGCGCAAATAATCGGTGTCAGTCTCGACGATGTTGAGTCACACAAAGCATTTGCCGAGAACTACAGTTTGCCATTTCCATTGCTGGCTGACCTCAAAGGGGAAACGTCAATGGCGTACGGCGTGAAAACACGCATGTTTGGCATGACCGTCGCAAAGAGACAGACCTTTATCATCGATCCGGACGGCGCAATCGCCAAACACTACCAAACCGTCAAGCCGGAAGAGCATGCGCAGCAGGTGCTTGCAGATCTCAAGAAGCTGGGCGCAGGTTCTTAGTGCAGGGCCTTGATGCCTTCATCGAGGCCGGCGATCGTTAGTGGGTACATTCTATCGTCCATCAGTTCTCTGACCAGCTTTACCGATGGCGTGTAGTCCCAGCGCGCTTTTGGCTCAGGATTCAGCCATATCGATTTCGGGTAGGTCTTTAGCAGTCGTTTGATCCAGACGGCGCCTGGTTCTTCGTTCCAGTGTTCAACACTGCCGCCCGGATAGGCTATTTCGTACGGACTCATCGTCGCGTCACCCACGAATATCAACTTGTAGTCCGACGGATACTTGTGCGTGATGTCCAGCGTTGGTGTCTTTTCTGTCTGTCGGCGCCGATTATCCTTCCACAGACTTTCATAAATAAAATTGTGAAAATAGAAGTATTCAAGATGTTTGAATTCGCTTCGCGCGGCCGAAAACACCCAATATCGAGACACAAGAGCACTTTGACAGCGTTGTGGCGCTCCGGGACCATCCGAATGTCCAGCATGCCACCATTGCGTGCCGTCTTGTCGATCGTATCCCCGAGGTCCAACTGGTCTGCGGCGCCCTCCCGGGCAAACTTGCGCAATCGACGCAGCGCGACTTTGATATTGCGAGTACCAAGCTCCACAGAGTCGTCAAGGTTGCGATAGTCACGTTTATCCCAGACTTTCACAGCACTGCGATTGCGTGAACCCTTCTGACCGATGCGAACGCCTTCCGGGTTGTAGCCGTAAGCACCGAATGGCGATGTCCCGGCTGTGCCGATCCACTTGTTACCTCCCTCATGACGCTCATCTTGCTCGTCGAGCCGTTCTTGCAGCGCTTTCATGAGTTCCTCGAACCCGCCCATCGACTCGACGAGCTTGCGTTCTTCTTCGGATAGCTGCAGTTCGGCCTGATGTTGCAACCACTCCTCCGGAATCTCCTGCATAAGGTCGGACAAGGAGTCGTCAATGCCCTTGAAGTACGCGCCGAAGATTCGGTCGAATCGATCGAGATGCGCTTCGTCCTTTACAAGAGACGCTCTTGCCAAAAAATAGAAATCGTCCACGCTTTGACCGGCGAGACCGCTTTGCATGGCCTCGTGCAATGTCAGCAATTCGGTAATTGACGTCCGCATACCGCCTTCACGAAGCATGTAAAAAAACGGTATTAGCACGGCTCGAAAATCCCTCGCCTACTGTGGGTTGTTGCGTCGATCCAGGAAGACAAGTTGCTCGAACAGATGGACATCCTGTTCGTTCTTGAGCAATGCGCCGTATAAAGGTGGAATCGCGCTGCGATTATTTTCGCTGCGCAAGGCCTCAAGCGGAATATCTTCAGCCAACAGCAGCTTGATCCAGTCGAGCAGCTCGGAGGTCGACGGCTTCTTCTTCAAACCCCGCACATCGCGAACTTTGTAAAACGCATTCAACGCTTCAGCCAGTAGCGCTTTTTTGAGCTGCGGAAAATGCACATCAACGATGCGGCCCATGGTTTCCTGATCCGGAAACTTGATGTAGTGAAAGAAGCAACGTCGCAGGAACGCATCCGGCAGTTCTTTCTCGTTATTGCTGGTAATGATAATAATCGGGCGGTGCCGGGCAGAGATAAGCTTCTTGGTTTCGTAAACGTAGAACTCCATTCGGTCCAGTTCCTGCAGCAGATCATTGGGGAACTCGATATCCGCTTTGTCGATTTCATCGATCAGCAGTACTGGCTGCTCTTCAGAGTCAAACGCCTCCCAGATTTTGCCGCGCATGATGTAATTCGAGATGTCATGAACTTTGTCATCACCGAGTTGCGAGTCTCTGAGCCGCGCGACAGCGTCATACTCATACAGGCCCTGCTGAGCTTTTGTTGTCGACTTGATGTGCCATTCGTACAGCGGTTTGCCGAGTGCCTCGGCGACTTCGATAGCAAGCTGGGTTTTACCTGTACCGGGCTCGCCTTTGACCAGTATCGGACGCTGCAACGTTACTGCTGCATTGACGGCCATACTCAGATCATCGGTGGCTATGTAGGAACTGGTCCCTGTGAATCGATTGTCAGACATTTTTTGATTTCCGGTCGGTACCTGCCGCTATCTTACCGCCTGTCCGGCGTTAGCGTCAGTGTATGGACTGCCGCGCCGGGCAGAAACGGGCTGGGCAGTCCGTTGACCCAGTCGGAATGACCGGCATCATAATAATCGGATAGCGGATGTCCGCTCTGTCCAGTTGGCATATGCAGGATACTGTTCGCCTCGTCGCCAGGCGCGACTGAGAACCGCTCGGACGCCCCCATGTTGGGCCCCTGCGCCTTGGGCATGTCAGTGTCACCGTTAAGCGGGTCCGCCGGCATATTCAACGCCTCTCCAAAAAACGGAATGCTGCCGCTCAAAGGATGATTAATTGCCGCAGTGTTTATCTCACCCCAGTTGCGTCGCGCCAACGGACCGTCAAAATTATCAGTGAAATACTTGATATTCGTGCGTACCGCGGACAGCAGGAATTGATCCCAGCTATCGTAGGCTCCCGGCAACATGTGAACAGGCCGCTCTGTTACCAACGCCCACAGAACCGCCTCAATCTGATTGCTGATTCTAAGCTGAACGTCGTCTCCATACGCGACTCTGACTGGCGCCGTCAGTGCATGAAACAGGCGGCGTCTGACCTCAAGTCGAAACGCGCGGACCAATCGATAGCCGACGGATTCGGGTGCAGCCCGTGGAATCCACTCCTGCACCAGTTGGCGATATTCCACCAGGTCATCACTGTCAGCGCCTGCCTGATTATTGAGAAGATCCAACAGCAGATCTCTCCACGGCAGAAGAAACAAAGCACGATCATCGTATTGGATCGCCAACATGTCCTCTGGACGGAAGGTGTCCTCTGCGAACAGGCCATCGCGAATCTGCTTCGTCCGCGCTCCCAGGTCATAACCACCGTCACCGATGATTCTGAGGGCCTCGCCATCAACAACACGTGAATTCGCCGACCAGATACGACCGCTGTCCGGATTGACAATGCGCGGATAGTCCTCTGCGGCAAGCCAACCGGTCCAACCGTGCTGCTCGCTCCAGTCGGCTGGTAACATGGGATCAAAGCCGGACTTGAGTGGAATTTTTCCGGCGATGGTCCAGGCTATATTTCCGTCCGCATCGCCCGTAACGAAATTCTGCGGCGGCATACCCATCGTATTCGCAACGTCGAGCGCTTCTGATACCGAAACGACGGTCTCAAGCTTGAGTATATTCAGATTAACCGCTTCGGCATTGTGAGCAATCCAGCTAACCGCAATCTCACCGTCCGGATACTCTACGTCGTCTCGTACCGGCCCCCAGATCGTCTCCCGAACTTCATGCTCGACGGACTCGCCATCTTTGAGGTGAATAATTTCTTTGTGAATTTCAAAGGGCAAATCGCCCTCTGGCGTCGCATACGTGCCTTCTTTGCCGCCCGGACGGAGAATCACCGCGTCGGTGTAATCGCCGTAACTGTTCGTAAAGCCCCAGGCAACCCGCGTATTGCTGCCCGCAATAATGAACGGCGAACCTGGCAAGGTCACGCCGGAGATATCACGAGGATCGTTCCCGGCAACCCGCAAACGCGCTCGGTAGAAAACGTTGGGCATATCCAGATCCAGGTGCATATCATTTGCAACGATCGCCCTGCCGTGCTCCGTATGCGCACCGGACACCGCCCAGTTATTGCTGCCGCGCAACCTGTAACGACCCGTCTCATTTGTTTCCTCGGGCGTATCGACGACGCCTCGCAGTGAAATGATGTCCTCTGATGGGATCGCTGCTGCAACTCGCGGTTCGCCCATCATGGGCGCGTCCCACTGCGAACCGTCCGGATACATCCAGTCGTAAACCTCGTCCGGTAACGCGCTGTGCGCAAATCCGCGACGAACCTCTTGGGTTGCTTTTGTGTCGTTCAACATCGCGAACATCGTGTACACAGCAAGAATCGAATCTTCCGGTCGCCAGGGTTCCGGCTCAACTCTGAGCAAGAAGTACTCGAAAGGACGCGCGCTCAGGGAATCGAGACCTGCGTTTACGCCATCTGCATATCGCTGCAGAAATTCCCGCTCCGAATCTGCAGCCACCGCTACAACCGCCTCTGCCCGGGCCCGAAAGCGATGAAACCGGAAGTACTTATCCAGACTCAACGCCGCAGATCCTACCAACTCGGACAATTCGCCCGCCGCCTTGCGCCGAATCGTATCCATTTGAAAGAAGCGATCCTGCCCGTGCGCAAATCCCGTCGCGAAGGCAAGATCGACCCGATTGTTAGCTGTAATGACGGGAATGCCAGACGTATCGCGCTCAATGGTCGCGATATCGGACAATCCGGAAGCAACAAATTCACCATCCAGCATCGGCAAGCTGGCACGCAGGCCCAGCCAGGAAACCAAAGCAACAAAGAGAATAATAAGCGTTGCGCCGATGAGCAGACGCCGAACAATTTTCATCATGTGCTGGATTTTATTTTTATGACCGTCATTGAATTAGTGCTTCCCGATACGCCGTCCAGATCACCTTTGGTCAGCAACGCCAGGTCCCCATCCTTTACAAGATTATTCGAGAGTAACGTATCAAAAATACTCTGATAAAGGTTCGTCGGATTCGCCACGTCCATCTCGAAGAACACTGGATACACACCGCGATACATTGCAACACGACGACTGGTCTGCACATAAGGCGTAAACGCATAGATAGGGATATCAGATCGAATACGTGACATCCAGCGGGTCGTGGAACCTGACTCTGTCAACGCAATAATGGCTTTGACCGACATATGGTTCGCCGTATACATCGTTGCCATAGCAATCGCTTCATCCACCTGCTCGAAATGATCCTGCATTCGATGGCTGGATTGGCTGAACGGTATTGGAAATTTCTCGGCGCCAACGCAAACCTCTGCCATCGCTGCAATGGCTTCAGCCGGGTATGCCCCTACCGCAGTCTCCCCGGAGAGCATGACCGCATCGGTACCGTCGATGACAGCGTTCGAAACGTCAGAAACCTCCGCACGAGTCGGAATAGGGTTCAGGATCATCGACTCCATCATCTGTGTGGCAGTGATCACGATTTTGTGGGCCTTGCGCGTTTTGCGAATCAGCTTCTTTTGAATTCCGATGAGCTCTGCGTAGCCCATTTCGACACCCAGATCGCCGCGCGCAACCATGATGACGTCCGATGCCTCGATAATGGAGTTGATATTTTCCACAGCCTCGGTGCGTTCAACCTTCGCGACAATGCTGCCTTGGCCACCCGCTTCCCGAAGCAGGCGTCTGGCTTCTTCAACGTCTTCGCCGTTGCGTACGAATGACACCGCAAGAAAATCCAGCCCCATGTCGGCAGCAATTTTGATGTTCTCTTTATCGACATCGGTCAATGCAGCGGCTGACAGTCCGCCACCCTTCAGATTGATGCCCTTGTGGTCCGACAATATTCCACCGTGCACGACAATCGTGTGAATACGTGTGCCCTCAATTCTCTCAATTTCGAGCGTAATCAGACCGTCATTCAGCAGCAATATATCCCCAGGAGAGACATCCTCATGCAGGGTTTCGAGGGCAACGCCAACTCCCGTGGCATCACCGTCCATCAATCCCAATGTGCTGTCGAGAAAAAATTGCTCGCCGTCGACCAGCGCAACACTGTGATCCTTGAATCGACGGATGCGGATTTTCGGTCCCTGCAGATCACCCATGATGCCGACTTCGCGTCCACAAGCGGCGGCCGCCGATCGCAACATTTTCGCGCGTCGACGATGATCGTCAGGTGCTCCGTGGGAAAAATTCAGGCGAGCAACATCAAGTCCGGCATTGATCATCCGGCGCAGCGTTTTTTCGTCATCCGAGGCTGGTCCCAGCGTCGCGACTATCTTTGTTCGTCTTTGCATGCGCGCGATTATTGCACAGCTGAACCGTGTTCGCTGATATGCTGAACGGCCCCTGATAATTGTTGAGGAAATTCGCCATGCTTAACCGTCGTCGGTTTCTGCATGCCATTGTTGCTGCCGCGGCAGCACCGACCTTCATTCAAGCCTGCCAGTCAAAGAGCACATCCCGCACAGCACTGCGCGCTGATCCGAATCGGATTATTGATTTGCCGCCTGGCTATTCTTACACCGTGGTATCACGGCGTGGCGAAGCAATGAGTGACGGCCTCGTCGTACCCGGCGCACACGACGGTATGGCCGCGTTTGACGGCGAAAACGGTCGCGTCATACTGGTTCGAAATCACGAAGTCGGCGTATCGTGGCTAGACGACAGCCCTTTTGGCGACGGCTTTGCGGCGTTACCCGAGTCGCTGAAGAACCGCCTGTACGACAGGGGCAGAGACAACTGGCCCGGACTGGGCGGCACAACAACCACCATCTACAACCCGGTCACATCGACAACTGAACGTCAGTTTCTGAGCCTCGGCGGCACCGAATGGAATTGCGCGGGCGGAAAGACTCCGTGGGGCTCATGGCTGACCTGCGAGGAAACTTTCGCCGCGTCAGGTACTGAGGTCTCTGATGATGGCGCGACTGTTTATCGTGATAAGAACCACGGTTACATATTCGAAGTACCGGCCAATGCTACTGAATTGGTCGCGGCCGTACCGTTAACCGCAATGGGACGTTTCGAGCATGAGGCAGCGGCCGTTCATGAATCGACTGGCATCGTTTACCTGACAGAAGATCAGTGGCACAGCCTGTTTTATCGGTTTATTCCCACTGTACCTGGCCAACTGCAGAAAGGTGGGCGTCTGCAGGCGCTCGCAGTGGTCGGCGAAGATGGCAAGCCAACGCATAACTGGGACCAGAAGGACATCTCGGTTGATCGGCCGCTCGCTACGCGCTGGATCGATCTCGAAAACGTCAATAGCGATACAAACGATTTGCGTCTGCGCGGTGCCGCAGCCGGCGCAGCAACGTTCGCGCGCGGCGAAGGACTGACCGTCGCAGGAGACCGGTTCGCGTTTGCCTGTACTATCGGTGGGCCAGCACGCCTGGGACAGGTATTCACCTACCGGCCCAGCCCGTATGAAGGAACCGCGCGCGAGCAGGAGTCACCGGGCGAACTGACTCTCATCGCCGAATCTGACAAAAACTCACTCCTTAAGAACTGCGACAACCTTATTATGGCGCCGTGGGGAGATTTGATTGTTTGCGAAGACGTTGTTGAGGGCTCCACCCATTGCTCGCTGGTCGGTATTCGACCCGACGGCAGCCAATACCTGGTCGCACACAATACCTACTCTGAATCTGAAGTTGCTGGTGTCTGCTTCTCACCGGACGGCAAGACGATGTTCCTGAATATTCAGTACCCAGGAATGACTTTAGCCATTACCGGTCCCTGGCCATCCTGACAGAACGGTGTGAGTGAATCAGTCGCCTGGTTTTCCGCGTTCTTCGAGCATGGCAACTGCCGGTAGCGTTTTTCCTTCTACAAATTCCAGGAAAGCTCCGCCGCCTGTAGAAATATACGAGATCTTGTCGGCAACGCCGTATTTATCGATTGCAGCCAACGTATCACCACCACCGGCAACTGAAAATGCGTCGCTCGCGGCAATCGCTTCGGCCAGCGCCTTGGTTCCAGCACCGAACTGATCGAACTCAAAAACTCCGACAGGGCCGTTCCAGATAATTGTGCCTGCACCCGCGATAATGTCTGCAAACCGGGCTGACGTATCCGGCCCAATATCGAGAATAAGTTCGTCGGCTGCCACGATGTCAACAACCTTGGTGGTTGCATCTGCATCTGCCGAAAAGGTTTCCGCAACCACCACATCAGATGGCACGGGAATGTCCGCCCGGCCGTCTTTGTTGGCAGCAAGCGCACGAGCGGTATCGAGCATATCGGGCTCGTACAATGATTTGCCGACACCGTGTCCGGCCGCTGCAATGAATGTGTTCGCAATGCCACCACCAACGATCAGACAATCAACAACATCGGCAAGCGCATCCAGCACGGTCAGTTTGGTCGATACCTTCGACCCACCCACGATCGCTACAAACGGCCTCTGCGGATTCTGCATCACTTTGCCCAGTGCATCGAGTTCTGCGACTAAAAGTGGTCCGGCGCATGCGATCGGTGCAAATTCGGCTACACCGTAGGTACTTGCCTGAGCACGATGTGCCGTGCCGAAAGCGTCCATGACAAAGACATCGCAAAGCGCGGCCATCTTTTTCGCGAGTCCGGAATCACAGGCTTTCTCACCTGCAAGAAATCGAACATTCTCAAGAAGAACGACTTCGCCCGCCTGCGCGTCAACGCCGTCGATCCAGTTCTCGATCAGTTGCACATCTCGATCCAATAAATCGGCAAGGCGATTCGCGACCGGCTGCAGCGAAAACGCTGTGTCGGGCTCGCCCTCGGTAGGCCGTCCGAGGTGTGACATCAACATCACTGCGGCACCGGCATCCAACGCAGCCTTGATTGTAGGCAAGGCTGCGCGGATACGAGCATCGGACGTCACGGTGTCGCCAGAAACGGGAACGTTCAGGTCTTCACGAATCAATACGCGCTTACCTTGCAAATCGAGGTCAGTCATTTTGATAACAGACATGGCGGTTCCCGTTAGTGAGCCAGAATTAACTGGCGTTCATGAGCGCGACAGTTGTGTCGAGCATGCGGTTCGAAAAGCCCCACTCGTTGTCGTACCACGACAGTACTTTAACAAGATTGCCTTCCATAACCTTGGTCAGGCCAGCGTCAACGGACGACGAATGCGGGTCGTGGTTGAAGTCGATCGAAACCAGCGGTGCATCGCTATAAGCCAAAATACCTTTGAGCGGGCCTTCACTGGCAGCACGAAGAATGTCATTGACTTCCTCAACCGAGGTGGCGCGAGAAGCAACGAACGTCAGGTCAACAGCAGAAACGTTGATCGTCGGTACACGCATCGAGAAACCATCCAGTTTGCCGTTCAATTCTGGCAGTACGAGGCCAACAGCCTTGGCTGCGCCCGTGCTGGTCGGAATCTGCGACATGGTGCCGGAACGAGCGCGACGCAAGTCCTTGTGGTACACATCCGTCAGCACCTGGTCATTCGTGTAAGCATGAATCGTCGTCATGATGCCGTGCTCGACGCCGATGGACTCGTGCAATGGCTTGACGAGCGGTGCCAGGCAGTTCGTGGTGCAGGACGCGTTCGAAATGATGTTGTGATCGGCCGTGATGTCGCCATGGTTGACGCCGTATACAAACGTGCCATCGATGTCCGCACCGCCGGGTGCAGAGATGATGACCTTTTTCGCGCCGCCAGCGATGTGCTTGCCAGCCGTCTCCGCGGTACGGAACAATCCGGTGCACTCGAAGACAACATCGACACCGAGTTCGCCCCAAGGCAGTTTGGCAGGATCACGCTCCGCGAAAACCTTGATGCGGTCGCCGTTGACGATGATATCGCCGCCGTCAACTTCAACGGTGCCAGCAAACTTACCGTGAGCAGTGTCGTAGCGAGTCAGGTGCGCATTGGTCTCGGCATCGCCAAGATCGTTCAGTGCGACGACATCGAATTCGCCGGTGCGACCGTATTCATGAATAGCGCGCACAATATTGCGCCCGATACGGCCGTAGCCATTGATTCCAACCTTTATAGTCATTCTTGTAACTCCAGTTATTAAGTCAATAATTCTTTCGCGACGGCCACAACGTTGTCAGTTGTGAAGCCGAAATATTCAAAAAGCTCATCCGCAGGTGCCGACTCGCCGAAACGATCCAGCCCTACAACACCACCAGCCGTTCCAACATAACGCCACCAGCAATCGGTTACGCCGGCCTCTATCGCCACGCGGGCGCTAACCGTCGACGGCAGGACCGATTCGCGATAATCGGCATCTTGCGCATCGAAGCAATCGGTACTTGGCATTGATACAACGCGTGCCTTGATGTCATCAGCCGCCAGCGCTTCTGCGGCGGACATCGCTAATGCCACCTCGGAACCCGTTGCGATTAAAATAATATCCGGCTCACCATCAGTGTCCATAAGTACATAACCACCACGGGCAACATTTGCACGCTGCTCCGCAGTCCGCGGCTGGAAATCTACGTTCTGGCGCGTCAACACGAGACTTGTCGGACCGTCCTGACGCTCGATTGCGTACCGCCATGCGACAGCGGTTTCAACCGTGTCACAAGGGCGCCAGACGCTCATATTGGGCATCAAACGAAGGGAGGCCGTATGTTCAACGGGCTGATGAGTCGGTCCATCCTCGCCAAGTCCGATCGAGTCATGTGTATACACGAGAACAGTCTGAATCTTCATTAACGCGGCCATGCGCAGCGCATTACGTGAATAATCGGAGAAGGTCAGGAAGGTGCCAGAGTACGGTAACCAGCCACCGTGTAAACGCATTCCGTTACAGATCGCCGTCATAGCGAATTCCCGAACGCCGAACCAAACGTAATTGCCAGCCGCATCATCGCCAGAAATGGGAACCGAACCATTGTGCTTGGTCAGGTTGGAACCGGTCAGATCTGCCGAGCCACCGGCCATTTCCGGCAAGGCCGGCGCGAAGGCGTTTAATGCGATCAGCGACGCTTTGCGTGTCGCGACGGTTTCGCCCGCCGCATCAATAGCAGCGATCGCCTTATCGGCAAAACGGCTCCAGTCATCCGGCAGCTTACCGGCCATACGCCGCACGAATTCCGCTGCAAGCTGCGGATGTTCAGCATTGTATGCAGCGAACGCTGCATTCCAGGCGCTTTCCTCTGCAGCACCACGTTCTTTGCCATTCCAGCTTGACGCGACATCGGACGGAATCTCGAACGGCGCCGACTCCCACCCGAGTTCTTTGCGTGCAGCAGCAATTTCGTCATCGCCCAGTGGCGCCCCGTGTGTCGACGCGGTGCCCTGTTTGTTCGGTGACCCGAATCCGATAATGGTCTTGCAGCAAATCAGGCTTGGGCGATCCGCGTCCGACGTAGCCTGCTCAATCGCCGCGGCGACCGATGCTGCGTCATGACCATCCACTCCAGCGATGACCTGCCAGCCGTAGGACTCGAAGCGTTTCACCGTGTCGTCCGTGAACCACGCACCGACTTCACCATCGATGGAAATATTGTTGTCGTCGTACAGGCAAATCAGTTTGCCGAGCTTCAGAGTACCCGCGAGAGAACACGCCTCATGCGAAATGCCCTCCATCAGACAACCATCGCCCAGAAATACCCATGTCTTGTGGTCCACGATCTCGTGGCCGGGCCGATTGAATTCGGCCGCCAGCATCTTCTCGGACATTGCCATTCCGACCGCGTTGGTCACGCCCTGCCCCAACGGTCCGGTGGTCGTCTCAATCGGTCCGCCCGGCTCATATTCCGGGTGGCCTGCCGTCCTGTAACCCATCTGACGGAAGTTCCGCAGCTGCTCGATGGGGAAATCCTCGTAGCCAGTCAGATGCAAGAGGCTGTACAGCAACATTGACCCGTGACCATTGGAGAGCACGAAACGATCGCGGTTGGCCCATTCGGGGTTCGCCGGATTATGACGAATATAATCGTTCCAGAGCACTTCGGCGATGTCCGCCATACCCATGGGAGCACCTGGATGGCCTGAGTTCGCGGCCTGTACCGCATCCATACTCAGGGCCCGAATTGCATTCGCAAGAACACGCCGGGCTGGCTGGCCGGCGACAGAAGCTGTATTTGACATTGATGACCTGTCTTGTGGCGGGTCCAATAGGACCCTGATGATGAGACGTACGTCGCATAATTGGTGAGCGGCGCATTTTCCCTGTTATGGAGGCCCGCATCAAGGGTACAATGCGCCACCGCAAATTTTGGATAGATACGAATTATGTCTGACGCATTCCTTTTTACCTCTGAATCGGTCTCTGAAGGCCATCCTGACAAAATCTCCGACCAGATTTCCGACGCCATTCTCGATGCGATAATCGCCGAAGACCCCAAGGCACGCGTTGCCTGCGAGACCATGGTCAAAACCGGCATGGTTGTTGTAGCTGGGGAGATCACAACCACTGCCTGGGTCGATATGGAAGAGATCGTTCGCGGAGTGGTGCTCGACATCGGCTACGACGAATCCGGCAAGGGTTTTGACGGCGCGACCTGCGCTGTCCTGAACGCAATCGGCAAGCAGTCTCCGGACATTGCGCAAGGTGTTGACCGCGAGTCTGAAGAGCAACAGGGTGCCGGTGATCAGGGCTTGATGTTTGGTTACGCGTGTAACGAAACCAATGTACTCATGCCCGCGCCGATCACCTACGCGCATCGACTGGTTCAACGTCAGGCCGAAGTTCGCAAGAACGGCACATTGCCATGGTTGCGCCCGGACGCGAAGAGCCAGGTGACCTTCAATTACGTCGACAACAAACCTGTGTCCATCAACGCAGTGGTTCTCTCCTCGCAGCATGCGCCGGAAATTTCGATGGAAGACCTGCGCGAAGGCGTCATGGAAGAGATCATTAAGCCGATCTTGCCCGCAAACCTGTTGAGCGCTGACACGAAATATCACATTAACCCGACGGGTCGATTCGAAATCGGTGGCCCAATGGGTGATTGTGGGCTGACCGGTCGCAAGATCATTGTTGACACTTACGGCGGCTCTGCTCGCCACGGTGGTGGTGCGTTTTCAGGCAAAGACCCGTCGAAGGTGGACCGGTCTGCCGCTTACGCAAGTCGTTATGTCGCCAAAAACATTGTCGCCGCGGGCCTTGCTGATCGATGCGAGATTCAGGTGTCATATGCCATCGGTGTCGCAGAACCAACATCGATAAGTGTGCAAACTTTCGGCACCTCGAAACATTCTGATACAAAACTCACGGAACTCATCCGCGAGCATTTCGATCTCACCCCGTATGGCATCATGTCTATGCTGGATCTGATAAAGCCGATCTATCTGCAGACAGCTGCTTACGGACACTTCGGCCGGGAAGACATTGATCTTAGCTGGGAACGCACGGATAAAGCGGAAGCACTCAAAGCCTCTGCATAAACTGAATTTTAGGAGACACACCATGAGCACTGAAGCTCAAGCAATTCCGAAACAAGACTACAAGGTCGCCGATATTTCATTGGCCGACTGGGGCCGCAAAGAGATCGCTATCGCCGAGACTGAAATGCCTGGCCTCATGTCGCTGCGCGAAGAGTACAAAAACAAAAAGCCGCTGGATGGCGTGCGCCTGACAGGCTGCCTGCACATGACCATTCAGACAGCGGTACTTATCGAAACGCTCAGTGAGCTCGGTGCCGACATCCGCTGGTCATCCTGCAACATATTTTCCACCCAGGACCACGCTGCCGCGGCGATTGCCGCAACTGGCGTGCCCGTCTTCGCCTGGAAGGGTGAGACGGAAGATGAGTACTGGTGGTGTGTTGAGCAGACGATTTCCGGCCCGGACGGGTGGCAGCCGAACATGATTCTTGATGATGGCGGCGACCTGACACAGGTTCTGCATGAAAAATACCCGGAGATCATGGAAAACATCAAAGGTCTCTCAGAAGAAACCACCACCGGTGTAAAACGTCTGTATGACATGATGAAAGACGGCTCATTGATGTGCCCTGCTTTCAACGTCAACGACTCGGTCACCAAATCCAAATTCGACAACCTGTACGGCTGCCGCGAATCACTGGTCGACGGCATCAAGCGTGCTACCGACGTAATGATCGCTGGTAAAGTCGCCGTCGTTTGTGGCTATGGCGATGTGGGCAAAGGCTGCGCGCAATCCCTGAAGGGTCTCGGCGCAACCGTCTGGGTTACAGAGATCGATCCGATTTGTGCTCTGCAGGCCGCGATGGAAGGCTATCGCGTTGTGAAATTCGACGACGTCTGCGACCAGGTCGACATCGTTGTTACAGCAACAGGCAACTACCACGTCGTATCCGGCCCGCAAATGGACCGCATGCGTAATCAGGCTATTGTCTGCAACATCGGCCATTTCGACAACGAAATTGATGTCGCCTACCTCAAACAATACGAGTGGGAAAACATCAAGCCGCAGGTCGATCACATTATCTTTCCGGATGGCAAACGCATCATCCTGCTGGCCGAAGGTCGTCTTGTGAACCTTGGCTGTGCGACCGGACACCCAAGCTTCGTGATGTCGAACTCGTTCACCAACCAGGTTCTGGCGCAGATTGAGCTTTGGGAGAACGGTGACGACTACAAAAACGAAGTGTACGTTCTGCCCAAACACCTCGACGAAAAAGTTGCGCGCTTGCACCTCGATCGCATCGGTGCAAAGGTCACTGAACTGTCCGACGCCCAGGCCGCTTATATTGGCGTTGAAAAGTCCGGACCGTATAAACCCGAGCTTTACCGCTACTAAGGGAACAGCTTATTCAAGCGACCGCTGACGCAGATGACATGGAGTCGATTCGGGTACTGCACCTGACCGACCCGCACTTGTTTGCCAACGCCGACGGCGACCTCCGAGGCACCGTCACACAGGATTCGCTGCAGCGGGTTCTGGACCACTACCACGCCGGTGACTGGCGCGCTGACCGCGCGCTGATCACCGGCGATCTTATTCAGGATGACTCGGCCGAAGCCTACGATCGATTTCGCGAGCTCCTGCTCCCATTAAACATGCGGATGCACTGTGTCCCCGGTAATCACGATATCCGTGATTTGATGCAGCCAATATGCAGCCGCCCACCCTTCTCCTACTGCGCCACAGAATACATTCGCGACTGGCTGTTGCTTGGATTGGACAGCTGCATTACGGGTAACGCAGGTGGCGAAATCGCGGCAGAAGAGTTCGAGCGGCTCGACCGGATCATTGACGAGAGTTCAGCAAAGCACATTATGGTTTGCCTGCACCATCCACCGGTACCCATGGGCAGTGCCTGGCTGGACACCGTTTTGCTGAAGAATGGCGACGAGCTCCTGGAGCGACTGCACGCCGCGGGCCGGGTCCGTTTGCTCGTCTTTGGTCATGTACATCAACCATACGATGCGGAACATCGCGGCATTCAGGTGATTGGCACGCCGTCAACCTGCAGCCAGTTCAAGCCGGGAAGCGATGATTTCGCACTTGATGACCGTCCACCGGCCTATCGACGCATTACCCTGAACGGTGATGGCAGTAGCAGCAGCGAACTGATCTGGGTCGACGAATGAAGAAGGCCTTGGGAGTCCTGATACTGCTAGTGCTGGCGTTGCCGGTCCATGCGGCTGAGACCGGTCATCCGGTGACCTTGTGGGAGGTTAGTGGCGCCAACAATTCTGTTTACTTGCTGGGTTCAATTCACCTGTTGAGACCGCAGGATTATCCTCTGCCGAGCGCGCTGGATGCGGCGTACAGCGATGCCGAAATTCTGATCATGGAAGTCGACATGGATGATCTCAATCCTTTGGCGACGCAAGCCGCGTTTAGGACCTACGGAGTTTTGCAAGACGACCGGACCCTTCGCGACCTGATGGGCAGTGACCTCTATGAGCAAGCTGTCGCAGCAGCCGATGCGATCGATATTCCGCTGGAAATGCTGCACAAGACAGAGCCCTGGTACGCCGCCATGACGGTGGAAATCATGATGCTGGACAGGATCGGATTTAATCCGACCCTGGGTATCGAGATGTACATGTTGTCGAAAGCGCAAGACGACGGTAAACGCATTGATGGCTTCGAAACGGTGGAAGAGCAACTTCAATTTCTGGACGGCATGTCGATAGAAGCGCAACGAGAAATGTTGATTTCGACGCTGACCGAAAGTGCCAAGCTGGGCGAAATGATGGACGAACTGATCGACGCGTGGCGACACGGCGATCTGGACTTCCTGGAAACCGGCATGCTGGAGGAACTGGCACAGCAAGAAGAACTGAACAAAGCGCTGGTTACCGACCGTAATGAGCGCTGGGCCGCGCGCATTGCTGCTTTGCTTGATGACGACGACGACTACCTGATTATTGTCGGCGCGCTGCATCTGGTGGGTGATAAAGGCGTGCCGAATCTCCTGCGGCAACAAGGTATCGGTATTTACCAGTTGAGTGAGCCACCCTCGCTGAAGTAGGATTCGCCTCCCTCTGGAGGAATTTCATGAGTCTTTTTACAAAAGCGCAAGCCGTCATCGCCGGCGGCGTCAATTCGC
Source organism: Gammaproteobacteria bacterium (assembly GCA_009937445.1). GTDB lineage: Bacteria > Pseudomonadota > Gammaproteobacteria > Steroidobacterales > Woeseiaceae > UBA1847. Next base: position 36,558 of record JAACFM010000051.1, read on the forward strand.
CGGTACGAGCATTCGCCAGCGTTGGCGGAGAACCCGTCTTTTTCAAACGTGCGGCGGGAGCCTACGTCGAGAGTGAGGACGGTCGACGCTTCATCGACTACGTTGGGTCTTGGGGGCCCATGATTTTGGGACACAGCCATCCGGCGGTCCTTGCCGCCGTCACCGAGACAGCGAAGCAGGGTTTGAGTTTTGGCGCACCTTGCGTACTCGAAACCGAGATCGCAGAAAGAATTTGTGAGCTCGTGCCGTCTATCGAAAGAGTACGCATGGTTAGCTCCGGCACCGAAGCTACGATGAGCGCCATTCGACTCGCACGCGGTCACACAAAGCGCGACAAGATCATCAAGTTCGAAGGCTGCTACCACGGCCATTCGGATTCGTTACTCATTAAAGCAGGCTCCGGTGCATTGACCCTCGGCGTGCCGAGCTCGCCGGGCGTCCCGGCCGGTTTGGCCGAACACACCATTACCCTGCCCTACAACGACATCGATGCGCTGCAGACCGTTTTTGGTGAAGTCGGCGGGCAAATTGCCTGCGTCATCGTTGAACCCATTGCTGGCAATATGAACATGGTGCCTCCGGTTGAAGGCTTCCACGACACGCTACGCGAGCTCTGCACAGCATCGGGCACTATTCTCATTTTTGATGAGGTGATGACGGGTTTCCGCGTAGCAAAAGGCGGCGCGCAATCCATCTTTGGCATCACACCCGACCTCACGACCCTCGGAAAAATCGTCGGCGGTGGTATGCCAGCCGCGGCGTTTGGCGGTCGTGCCGACATCATGGCGAGTCTCGCCCCCGACGGGCCGGTGTACCAGGCGGGAACGCTGTCCGGTAATCCGGTGGCGATGGCTGCCGGCCTCGCGACGCTTGAGCTCATCGACGAACCGGGGTTTTATGAGGCGCTGACGTCGAAAACGAAGCAGCTGGTGGATGGTTTGGCAAAAGCCGCTGAGGAAGCGGGCATCGGACTGGCAACTGAATGCGAAGGTGGCATGTTCGGTCTGGTCTTTACCGATGCGCCATCAGTGCGAAGCTTCGATCAGGTTGC
>JAACFM010000175.1 GCA_009937445.1 Gammaproteobacteria bacterium
AAGTTCCAGGTGCGCAAGCACAATGGCGAAAACTTTCGCCCGGATAACGAAACAACCACATTCAAGGCGGTAGACGAGTTACAGCAGTCGCCCTTTGTGGTGAAGCTTCGCGAGGACAAGCCGACTCGATCCAAGCCGCCGACTCCTTTCATAACCTCAACCCTGCAGCAGGCGGCGAGTACACGCTTGGGTTACAGCGTTAAGAAAACCATGATGATGGCCCAGCGCCTTTACGAGGCCGGCTACATCACCTACATGCGTACCGATTCGACCAACCTGAGCGCCGACGCGGTAACTGCCTGCCGGGAATACATCACGCAGAATTTCGCCTCGGAGTACCTGCCTGAGCAAGCAAATGTTTACAGCTCAAAAAAGGGCGCCCAAGAGGCTCACGAAGCTATCCGGCCCTCAGATGTGAACATACTCCAGTCTGCCCTGATTGGGATGGAGAGGGACGCAGAGCGACTCTACGAACTGATCTGGAGACAGTTTGTCGCCGGTCAAATGACCCCGGCTCGTTATCTTTCGAGCACACTGACGGTGGCAGCGGGAGATTATGAGCTGAACGCGAAGGGACGCATCGTCGAGTTCGACGGCCATACCCGGGTGCAACCTGTCGCTGGTAAGCGGGCTGAAGACGTGCTGCTGCCGGACCTGAAACAGGGCAACTCGCTGGACCTGAAAAAACTGGACCCCAGTCAACACTTCACCAAGCCGGCTCCGCGTTACGGAGAGGCCAGCCTGGTCAGGGAGTTGGAGAAGCGCGGTATTGGCCGCCCCTCCACCTATGCTTCCATTATCTCTACCATCCAGGACCGCGGCTACGCGCGTTTGGAGAACAAGCGTTTCTACGCCGAGAAGATGGGAGACATTGTCACCGAGCGCCTGCTGGAGAGTTTTCCGGAGCTGCTCGATTTTGGTTTTACGGCATCCATGGAAAAGCACCTGGATGAAGTGGCAAAGGGCAAGCTCAACTGGAAGCAGCTGCTGGATGAGTTTTACGCAGAATTCAGCGAGGAGTTGCAAAAGGCCGAGTCGGAAGAGGGTGGCATGCGTCGCAACGAGCCCACCATGACCGACATCAGTTGCGCTACTTGTGGCAGGCCAATGCAGATTCGCACATTGCCGCCGAAGGAGCGCTGCAAGTCTACGGTTAACCTGATTCGCGGCGACGAAGCGGTGAGTGAAGATGCAGACGACGAAGCAGAATCCCGGCAACTGCGTACCCGTCATCGCTGCAAAATCTGCAACACGGCGATGGACAGCTACCTGATCGACGAAAAGCGCAAGCTACACGTCTGCGGCAACAACCCCGCTTGTGATGGATTTGAGATCGAAGCGGGCGCATTCAAGATCAAGGGCTACGACGGTCCGCTGTTAGAGTGCGACAAATGTGGCGAGGAAATGCAGCTGAAAACTGGCCGCTTCGGTAAGTACTTCGGTTGTACCGGTGAGTCCTGCAAGAATACTCGGAAATTACTGCGCAATGGCGAGGCCGCCCCGCCCAAGATGGATCCAGTTCCAATGCCGGAACTGACTTGCCAGAAGGTCGACGACACCTATGTTTTGCGTGATGGTGCAGCGGGTATGTTCCTGGCCGCCAGCCAGTTTCCGCGCAATCGGGAAACACGGGCTCCATTTGTCGATGAAATCCTGCCTCACAAGGATGAGATAGATCCCAAGTACAAGTTCCTGTTTTCGGCGCCGGTTACCGATGACGATGGTAATCGCAGCCAGATACGCTATAGCCGCAAAACCAAGGAGCAGTACGTGATGACCGAGGTAGACGGCAAGGCAAGCGGTTGGAAGGCGTTGTATCGCAATGGCGCATGGGTTGTTGAGCAGAAGGCCAGCCGTAAGAAGAAGTGATGGGTTCGGCGCGCAGCCTGGCTGGTATCTTTAATGCCCATGCCAGGCGCAATCGTAGGTGACATCGTCGGCAACTATTTGACGTCCGCTTTACGCTCGATAGTAGACGTTCAGGTATGATCTTGTGAAGGGCTGCTATTGACCCAGAGCGGCCATTCACTGTATGCCGAATCGAGAAACCAAAACAATAGTCGGTGATGACGGGCGACGGTTCGCTGCGGGTAAGCAAAACGAAATCCCTCTTCTATACTGAAGTGGACACAACCAAAACAAGAATAAGGACTTAATCATGTTGAAGAAAATCATGTTGGCCACCGTAACATCGGTATTCCTGCTTCTTTCGGTCTCTGTCCATGCAGAGCCGGTCTCGATCGTGTTCTCCTGCCAATTGAAAGATGGCAGCACCAAGGAGGATGCTATGGAAATCAATGCCAGATGGCTCAAGTGGGCTCGCGCAACAGGCGGTTCTGATGAAATCACGAGTTCCTTCGTCTCGACTGTCATCGGTGACCTCGGCGGTTTTATGTGGGTTGACACCTATCCGGATATCGCGACCTGGGGCAAGGTTGTCGACGCCGACTCCGAGTTCGACGCTGAATTCGACGAAGTCTCAACCTGCAGCGGTAACCGCATGTGGGCGCAACGACCCCGGGAATACCCTGGGGTCGTTGCCTCGCTCAAAGACTTCGGGTGGAATCTTCAGCAATCGTTAATAATTGGAGTACTCTCATGATTCGTGTCGTTGCTTTCGCCTGTGTTGCGCTGGCCACCCCTTATTTGCCTGCCGCTGCGGACGAACCTCGCGAAGTTTTTGAAATTGAAATCGACGCTGGCATTGATGCGGTCTGGGAAGCGTTCACGACTACCGCTGGTATTCAATCATGGGTGGCGCCACTTGCCGAGGTCGACTTCAAGGTCGGCGGAAAATGGAGAGCCAACTACAATGCGGAAGGCGAGTTGGGCGACTCGACTACAATCGAGAATACTATTCTGGCCTACGACCCTATGCGGATGATTTCACTAAAGGCCACCACCTTTCCCGAGGGATTCGCCTTCGTTGAAGCCGCTAAAGAGACATGGTCCGTATTCTATTTTTCCCCGGTCTCGACATTGCGCACGAAAATAACAGTCGTCGGGCTAGGCTACACTGATAGTGAGCAATCACAGAAAATGCGTTCGTTCTTTGATGAGGCAAACGAATATTCACTTAAAGAACTTGAGAAAGCCTTGCGAGAAAATAATGCACAACAAGGCGTGCCATAGTGCCCCTCGAATCCCCCGAAAATAGCAGATCCGTCTAGCCGGGAGGCTTAGCCGAA
>JAACFM010000136.1 GCA_009937445.1 Gammaproteobacteria bacterium
CATCGAGGTGGTGTTGCGTACTCCGGCCGCGCTTGATTGCCTGCAGGCGCTTTGCGAGCTTGACGATGACATTATTGTAGGTGCTGGAACCGTGCTGTCAGTGGCTCAGGCATCCGCGTGCTTCGAGCGCGGCGCGGCGTTTCTGGTGTCGCCCGGCCTGGACGAGGCGACAGTGCAATTGGCGATCGAGAAGAAGGCGCCGATTTTCCCTGGCGTCATGACGCCATCGGAAGTTATGCGAGCGAGGAACCTGGGTCTCGACACTGTCAAGTTTTTCCCGGCCTCGATTGCCGGTGGCATCCCCGCACTCAAAGCACTAAGCAGCGTCTTTGGCGATATGCAGTTCATGCCAACGGGTGGGGTCTCGGCAGCCAACCTGAAAGACTTTCTGGCATTGCCGAGTGTGCTGGCCTGCGGTGGAAGTTGGTTGACCCCAAAATCCGCCATTGCCGCGGGCAACTACGATGAAGTCACACGGCTTGCGAGTGAGGCGGTCGCCATTGCAAAAGCAGTGATAGGATAGACCAATATCTGAATTCCTTTGTGTCGGTGACATCATGTTGTGTCTGCAATCATTATGAAAGACAGAAAGCAATTGAACCGCCGCGACTTTCTGAACGGCATGGCTCTTAGCCTTGCCGCAGGCACGGGACTGTCGCCGCTGGAGGTTCTCGCTCGATCAGAAGGGCGAATGGCACCAAATTATCCGCCCGGCTTGACAGGCATGCGCGGCACTAACGACGGTTCATTTGAAATTGCACATGCGGTCGCCAGAAAAGGCCGGAGATTTTCGCGACCCGTCGAACAGACCGAAGACACGTATGATTTGATCGTCGTCGGCGGCGGCATTTCCGGTCTCTCTTCGGCCAAGTTTTTTCGCGATCGTCGCGACGGTCCCAGCAACATACTGGTACTCGACAATCACGACGATTTTGGGGGACACGCTCGTCGCAATGAACTAAACGTCGATGGCAAAACCTTGCTCGGTTACGGCGGCAGTCAGTCGATTGAGGGTCCTGCGCACTATTCGAAAGTAGCGAGCCAACTGCTGCAAGATCTCTCGATCGACACGGATCGATTTTACGACTATTTCGACCGAGAATATTTCAAGAGCAGAGGCCTGAAAAGCGGCATTTTCTTCGATCGTAAAACCTATGGTGTTGATCGTGTTCAGGTAAATCCGATGCCGGAGTTTTTTAGCGAGAACCTGACCGAGGAAGAAATGCGGTCGGCGGTCAGCAGTTTCCCGATTAGCGGGGACGATCAGGCAGAGTTGCTACGGCTGTTGGTTGGAGGGGTCGACTACCTCGACGGAATGTCCCGTGAAGAAAAAATCGAGCTGCTTCGCAACATCAGTTATCTCGAATTCCTGGAGAAGTACGCTGGGATGCCGGCGTCGGTCATGGGAATTATGCAGGATACGTTCCTGCCGATGATTTCCGTCGGCTGGGAAGCCGATTCGGCTTTCAACGCTGCCGACTACCACTTTCCCGGGACGGGGGAGTTAGGCGTTCAGGAAAATAAGGGAGAGGAAGAACCGTACATATTCCATTTTCCGGATGGCAATGCGGGCATAACAAGGTCGCTCGTTCGCGACCTTATACCTCATGTTATTCCCGGTAATACCATGGAGGATCTGGTTACGGCTCGCGCAGACTACTCGTTACTCGATACGCCGGAATCGGATGTGCGACTTCGACTCAATAGCACGGTCGTTAATGCGGTGAATACAGCCGATGGAAAACACGTCGATATCACGTACGTTAAAAACGGGGAAACATTCAGAGCGCGGGCTCGACATGCCGTGATGGCGTGCTACAACGGCATGATCCCTCACATTTGTCCCGAAGTGCCTCCGCAGCAGGCCGAGGCGATTGGATATGCCACCAAGATTCCTTTCGTTATTGGGAGTATTGCGATTCGTAACTGGCAGGCGTTCGCCGATGTCGGGATCAACTCGGTTTACACACCGGGTGATGTTTATTTCAAACGTCTGTTTTTGGATTTCCCGGTCAGCATGGGTGACTACCACTACTCGAAAGGACCGGATGAGCCCATCGTGATATCGGCCTGGTATTCCCCAACGACCCGTGGGTTGCCGGCAAAAGATCAATACCGCGCAGGGCGGGCGAAACTGATGCAGATGAGCTACGACGATTTCGAGCAGGATATCTACTCGCATCTCGATGGCATGCTCGGTGGGCACGGATTCGATGCGGAGCGTGAGATCGCAGCAATCACCCTGAATCGCTGGTCACACGGTTACGCTTACGAGTATGAAGGGATCGGTGTTCCGGGCGAATTCGATCGCTACAACGGCCCGCACATTGCGGGCCGCGCTCAGCTTGGCAGGATCTCTATAGCGAACTCGGACTCCGAAGCGTATGCCTACGTAGACGGCGCTATCGATGCCGCCGACCGGGCGGTTAACGAGCAGCTAATCTGATACCAGGCGTGTTGCTAAAACCTGCGAACGCCAACTACTCTCAAACAAGGATTTATGCTGCGATTCTTGGTAATTTAATGCTGTTGCCGTCGATCGACGGAAGTCTGCAAGCCATTTAATGGAGATTCAAGTGTCCATCACCAGCTCCTCTCGAAAGCTCATTCGTCATTCCTCTCTGTTTGTACTGCTGCTTTGTATGGCATCGGGTGTTGCGGTTGCTCGCGATATTGTGTCCGAGTCGGTAATCAATGCTGTCGAATGGCGCCTGATCGGGCCGTATCGCGGTGGTCGTGTGACCACCGTTACGGGCGTCGAGGGCGATCCGATGCTGTACTACATGGGCGCAACGGGCGGCGGTGTCTGGAAAACTGAAAATGCCGGTACGACCTGGGAGAACTTGTCGGACGGCTCATTTGATGTGGGCACGATCGGTGCCGTCGCAGTCGCTCCCTCAGATCATAATGTGTTGTACGTCGGCACGGGCGAATCTCCTATCCGGGGTGTAACCACCAGTCACGGTAACGGTGTTTACAAATCGACGGATGCGGGTAAGACCTGGACACACATCGGCCTCGACCGGGCGGGTCAAATCTCACGAATTGAAATTCACCCCGGTGATGCCGATGTCGCCTTTGTGGCTGTGCAGGGCGATATCTGGGGCCCGAGCGAGGAGCGAGGAGTTTACCGGACGATCGATGGTGGCAAGAGCTGGCAGGCCGTGTTGCAGGTTGGACCGGAAACCGGCGCGTCCGATCTCTCAATGGACCCGAGCAACCCGCGCATACTCTACGCCGCGATGTGGGAGCATGGCCGCAAACCCTGGTTCATAAAGTCCGGGGGTGAACAGGGAGGAATCTTCAAGACGACCGATGGCGGCGATAACTGGAAGAAACTCGAAGGTGGGCTTCCTGGAGTCGTTGGGAAAATCGGCGTCGACGTATCGGCCAGCAATCCGCAGCGCATCTACGCGATCATCGAAAGCGAACCGGAGAAAGGTGGTCTTTATCGCAGCGATGACGGCGGCGAAAGCTGGGCGCTGATCGACGGTCATCGTGTCCTGCATACGCGTGCCTGGTATTACAACCACATCAAGGCCGACCCGGTCGATGAAGACACAGTCTGGATCATGAATGTGCCATTGATGAAGTCAATCGACGGTGGAAAAAGCTGGGAGAAGATCAACGGGCCGCATGGTGATCATCATGACATGTGGATTAACCCCGACAATAACCAGAACATCATCAACGGTAATGATGGTGGAGCGACAGTGACGTTCGATGGGGGAGAAACCTGGTCCAGCATCATGAATCAACCGACGGCGCAGTTTTACCGGGTCGTTACCGACAACAAGTTCCCGTATCGGATATACGGTGGGCAGCAGGACAATTCGACGGTTGCGATTGCGAGCCGGTCGTTTCAGGGAGGGATCGGTGAGGCCGATTACTTTGCCGTTGGCGGCGGTGAGAGCGCACACATCGCTTTCGATCCTGATGATCCGCGGTTGATCTATGCGACGACGATTAACGGAACATTGACGGAGTACGATGCCGAAACCCAGATCAGGCGATCCATTATTCCGTACCCGGAATTAGTCTATGGAAAAGACTCCAAAGATCTCAAGTACCGCGCCAACTGGAACGCGCCAGTCGCCATGTCACCGCATGATTCGCGGATTGTTTATTTCGGTACGCAGATACTGTTGAAAAGTGACGACCGTGGTTCGACCTGGACGGAAATCAGTCCCGATCTGACCCGTAATGATCCGGACAAGCAGGGCCGCAATGGCGGTCCGTTGACGCCCGAGAATGTTGGTGCCGAGTTCTACAACACGATCTTCTACGTTGTCGAATCGGCCACTGAGCAAGGGACGATCTGGGTGGGCAGTGACGATGGTCTGGTGCATGTGACGGTCAATGGCGGCGATAGCTGGACGGACGTCTCTCCTCCTCACAAAGGTGAGGCGATGATCAATGCGATCGAGCTTAGCCCCCACGATCCGGGGACGGCCTATCTGGCTGTCACCGGGTTCAAGCTCAACGATTTCAAGCCGTATATCTACAAAACAACGGACTACGGAAAGCGCTGGAAGCGGATGGACCGTGGTTTGCCCGACGATACTTTCGTGCGTGTGGTGCGAGAGGATCCGACACGGCGTGGATTGTTGTACGCGGGTACCGAAGCCGGGATGTTCGTGTCATTCAACGATGGCGATGACTGGCAATCGCTGCATCTCAATTTGCCGCCTGTGCCGATAACGGATCTGCAGATCCGACAGGATAATCTGGTTGCGTCGACACAAGGGCGAGGGTTTTGGGTTATCGATGATCTGTTTGTGATCCGGCAGGCGGCACAAGGCGCTGAGCACAAACCGCTGCACGTGGTTGCCCCGGCAACAACCTACATGATCAGCGGCGGTGGTGGCGGTGGCAGTTTTGAAGGCAAGAACCCTGCTCGCGATGTGCCGCTGTACTACCATCTTCGCGATGAGTCCGACGAAGCGCTGAGTATCGAAATACTGGACTCGGAAGGGCAGGTGATTCGAACCTACTCCAGTGAGGAGAGCGATCATGATCGTTGCCGGATAAGCAACATGGATCCGCGGCGACCCTTCGAGATTAAACATGCTGCCACGGCACAAGGCATGAACCGCTGGGGTTGGGACATGCGCTCGGAAGCTGTGCCGTGCATTGCCGATATCGCTTTGTTTCGAGGTTTCGGCGGTGTGACCGTGGCGCCTGGAAGATACAGTGCGCGGGTGAAAGTCGGTGATGCTGAAGAAACGGTGGCGTTTGATATCGCACTGGATCCCCGACTGACAGCGAACGATGCGGATATTGCAGATTGGGTGCGGCGTCTTGATGAAGTAAAGGAAATGCTGGTCGGTAGTTTGCAGGGTTTGGACGGCGTCCGGACATCGCGTTTGCAAATTGAAGCGCTGATGGCTGATTTCTCGTCTGATAGCGGTCTGGAGGAGATGGGTACTGCCGCTCTCGCAGCGATTGCAGAGTGGGAGTCTCGTATCACACAGTTGAAACACCAGACTTATGAGGATGAGGATGCGTGGGAGACGATGTTGGCCGGGCAACTGCGCTTCTTGCTGCAGGTGATCGATGGCACGGGACCACCGGTTACGGACGGTGCCATGAAACGATTGCGAGACCTGAGTGCCGAGTGGGCATCACGACGAGGCGAGCTACAGTCCATTGCCGATGATCATATTGCGCCGATCAATGAGTGGGCCAGAGCTAACCGGGTCGAACATATTCAATCGCCACAATAGCCCGGAATAAGACAGCTTCGCAGAAACCAAAAAGGCCCGCATTTCTCGAGGGCCTTTTTTCGGTGTCGATTGCCCGAAACTTAGCAGCTATTTTCGACCTCCAGGCTTATTTCGTCAATACGATATGAGTGCAGAAAACTACGGTAGATCCCACTAGAGAATTGGCATCAGGACGCCGACGATGCAATCGCCCCTATCAGGGGTTTTCTTCGC
>JAACFM010000052.1 GCA_009937445.1 Gammaproteobacteria bacterium
AACAGGCTGCGTCGCTGGCGCGACACGGATGACATCGAGATCGTCGCTGTCGCACTCGACTGGGCCACGGCGGATGAAGTACGTGACTACGTTGAACACCACGACCTCAATGTCACCGTCGTGCTTGGAGGTGCAAATGTCGCCCGACAGTGGCAGATCCAGGCTTTCCCTTCTTATTACGTGCTTAACAGCGAGCACAAAGTTGTCCGACGGGATATTGGTTACAGCAGTCAGCTTGGGCTGTGGTTAAGGGCGTGGGTGATTTAGCAGCATTGCGGCGAAGAACGCGTCAGCGCATCGTCACCACTTCTTCCGCGTTGGTCGGGTGAATGGCAACCGTGTCATCAAAATCTTTCTTTGTCGCGCCCATGCGCATCGCGACAGCAAATCCCTGCAACATCTCGTCGGCACCCTCGCCAAACAGATGACAACCAACCACACGCTCTTCGCTGCCGGCCGTAATCAGCTTCATGACGGAGCGTTGCTTGTCCTGACCTAACGCGTAAAACATCGGCGTGAAGCCGGACGAATAGATTTTGACGTCATCACCAAACGCGTTGCGCGCTTGCGCCTCTGTCATGCCGACCGTACCGATTGTTGGATGACTGAATATCACGGTTGGGATCAACTGGTAGTCGAGATGACGACCTTCCATTCCACCGTACAGGCGATCAGCAAGTCGTCGCCCCGCAGCAATCGCAACCGGCGTCAACGCGGCCCGTCCAGTCACATCACCCAGAGCAAAGATATGCTCCACGTTGGTTTGCTGCAGATCGTCTGTCGGGATGAATCCGCTCTCGTCCATCGCAACACCGGCCTTGTCCGCATCCAGCGTGGCCGTATTCGGCGAGCGGCCCACCGCCCAGATCAACGCATCGACCGGCCCGAAGTCCCTGCCGTCTTCTGCTGTAAGGATCAGGCCATCGTCTGTTTTGCGTACCGACGCAGGCACAACACCGGTATCCAGCTCAATGCCGCTTTTCTGCATCGTCTCCATCAGCGCGCTGCTGAGCATGGTGTCGAAGCTGCGCAACACACTGTCTTTGCGAACAACGACTCGAGTCTCACTGCCGAGGCCTCTGAATATGCCCGCAAGCTCAACAGCGACATAACCACTGCCGACGACGAGCACTCGCCTCGGTTGCTCCGGAAGCTCGAAGAAACCGTCGGAAGTAATGCCAAGTTCTGCGCCCGGAACGTCAGGCACGCTCGGCTGGCCGCCGGTCGCAATGACGATTCGTTCCGCCGTGTATGCCGTGCCACTCACGTCGACAGTATGCGCATCAATAAATCGAGCGTGTCCCTCAAGTAAAGTCACGCCGCGCTTGTCGAGATTGTTGCCGTAAATACCGTTCAACCGCGCGACATAAGCATCACGACTCGCTTTCAGCGCGCTCCAGTCATGACCGTCGACAGCAACGTCATAGCCGTAGTCCTTTGCATGCTTTAGCTGGTGCGCGTAGTGCGCCGCGTACCACATCACCTTTTTCGGAACACATCCGACGTTTACACACGTACCGCCCAGGGGACCGTGTTCGACAACAGCTGCGTTCGCTCCGTACTCCGTCGCTCGTTGTGCGTGAGCAAGTCCGCCACTACCGCCGCCGATCACCAGTAAATCAAATTTATCCGACACTCTAATCTCCATGTTTAGCTGTCGCAGAACTCAGTCTGCGCCAACAGTGCTGTGCTACTATCCTGCGCTTGAATTGGATACCAAGCACACAATGAAAAATCCCCTGCTCGACACGTCAGCTCTGCCCCGTTTTGATGACATCAGCCCGCACCATGTGTTGCCGGCGGTGGAACAGCTGATTGCGAATCATCGCAAACAACTCGACACATTGCTCGATCAAAATGCTGCCCCGGATTTCGAGTCGCTGGTGGTGCCTATCGAGTTAATGGACCACGAACTTGGTCGCGTCTGGTCACCTGTGACACACCTGCAAAGCGTACTCGGCTCACCGGACTGGCGTGACGCTTATAATCAAGCGCTACCATTACTGACCGAGCACGGCACCGAAATCTCACAAAATGCGCGCCTGCAGCGCGCCTATGCCAATGTCGGCCAATCGCTCACGTCCGATGCCAGCGAGTCGCAGCGCAGCGCTGTCGATCACGCACTGAAAGATTTTCATTTGGCGGGAGTGGATCTTCCTGACGCCGACAAACATCGATTCAAGGAAATCATGCAGGAGCTCGCCGGCATTCAGGCCAGCTTCGAGCACAAGGTACAAGACGCATCGGACGCGTGGTCTCTGCACATTGAAGACGCCGATGAACTGGCCGGTGTTCCGAAACAGGCCGTTGACCGGGCTGCGGAGGACGCGGCTGAAAAACAGCTCGACGGTTGGTTGCTGTTACTGAACTACCCAACGTATGACGCGATCATGACGCACGCACGCCAGCGTCCGTTGCGAGAAACGATGTATCGCGCCTGGGCGACGCGCGGCTCAGATCAGGGTGACGATCCGGCGTGGGACAACAGCGAGAACATTGAGAAGATCCTGGCGTTACGCCATGAGGCGGCTGGGCTTGTCGGCTTCAAGAGCTATGCAGATTATTCGCTCGCAACGAAAATGGCGGGGTCTAGCGATGCAGTGCTCGCGTTTCTGCGAGAGCTCTCTGCCCGATCCAGAGCGGCGGCCGAGCAGGAGCTTTTCGACCTGCAGGAGTTTGCAGGCATGCACCTCGAGCCCTGGGATACCGCTTTTTGGCTCGAGAAGTTCAAGCAGGCCAGGTTCTCGGTTTCCAATGAGGAACTGCGTCAGTACTTCCCGGCCAGCACCGTTATCAGTGGGTTGTTCGCGCTCGCGGCGAAGCTCTACGGCGTCGAGCTTGTGGAGCGGTCGGACGTCGCTGTTTGGCACGCAGAGGCGCGGTATTTTGCGGTAAAGAGCGCGGACGGCGAACTGATCGGCGGTTTTTACGCCGACATTTACGCGCGCAGCGGCAAACGCAACGGCGCATGGATTGATGAGTGCATCAGCCGGCAGCAGCTGAACGGCGGGTCAGCGCTGCCGGTCGGCTATCTCGTCTGCAATTTTCCGCCAAGAGACGACACGGGACTGTCGCTGCTGACCCACGATGATGTCGTCACGCTGTTCCACGAATTCGGACACATGCTGCACCACCTGCTGACACGGATCGATATTCCCAGCATATCGGGCATCAATGGCGTGCCCTGGGACGCCGTCGAGCTGCCGAGCCAGTTCATGGAGAACTTCGCCTGGAGTTACGACGTGCTCAACAAGTGTTCAGCCCACCCGGAAACCGGTGAGCCGTTGCCTCGCGAACTGTTCGATAAGCTGGAACAGAGTCGCAACGCTGGCGCCGGGCTCGCGATGCTGCGGCAGCTTGAGCTGGGACTTTTCGATTTTCTGCTGCACGCCAATTACGATCCAAACGATCCCGTACCCGTGCTGACTGTGCTTGAAAACGTCCGCGCCGAAGTCTCTTTAATCGCACATCCCGACTACAACCGCCTTCCGCATGCTTTCTCTCACATTTTCGCGGGTGGTTATGCCGCCGGTTACTACAGCTACAAGTGGGCAGAAGTTCTGGCAGCAGACGCATTCTCGGCTTTCAAAGAGGTCGGTATTTTTGACGCCGAAACCGCTCGACGATTCCGTCGCGAGATTCTCGAAGTCGGCGGAAGCCGAGACATCATGGACGCTTACATCGCATTCCGTGGCCGCAAACCGACGATCGACGCGCTGCTACAACAGGACGGAATCCAGACAACGTGAAAATCGCTACCTGGAACGTGAATTCGATGAACGCTCGACAACCGCACGTTCTCGAGTGGCTGCAGTCCAACGAACCCGACGTGCTGGTGTTGCAGGAAATAAAACAGGTCACTGAAAAATTCCCGGTCGACGCATTACGGGAGATCGGTTACCACTCAATAGCCAGTGGGCAAAAAACCTACAATGGCGTTGCAGTCATCAGCAAGACGCCGGCAACAGACGTGGTTACTGACTTCCCGGACCTTGAAGATCCGCAGCGTAGAATTCTCGCCAGTACGGTAGACGATGTTCGGGTTATCGACCTGTACATTCCGAACGGCTCGGAAGTCGGTTCGGACAAGTACGCTTACAAACTCGGATGGCTGGCGTCTCTGCGCAATTTTCTTGAGGCCGAATTACAAAAGCACGAAAAGCTCGTGGTGCTCGGCGACTTCAATATCGCGCCCGCTGATGAAGACGTGCATGATCCCGAAAAATGGGGTGAAGCTATTCTTTGCAGCCCGGCGGAAAGAAAGGCATTACGGGAGCTCGTCGATCTTGGTCTTACGGATGTCTTTCGAAAATTTGATCATCCGGAGAAGACTTTTAGCTGGTGGGACTATCGAGCCGCTGGCTTTCGCCGCAATGCGGGCCTCAGGATTGATCTTATCCTGACGAGTGATGCAATGACTGAGCGCTGCACAGCGAGCTACATCGACAAGGAACCAAGAGCCTGGGAAAGACCGTCAGATCACACGCCAGTCATCGCAGAATTCGAGCTTTAGCTGCCGCAAAACCCTACGGTGGATGTGACATATTCCCCGGAATCGACCTGCCAGAGCCTTTCACGCAGTGTATGATGCAAAGAAAAAAGACCGGAGAGTCATGTCTCAGGATCGGCGCAACGATTTCGACGTAAGTAACACGGTACAGGTCAGTAACCCTGCCGCCGTACGTGATGCTGTGCACGAACTGTTTGCCGAGACGTTTCCGGGTATGTCATACGACAAACTGTGGCTCGCCTTTTACGACTTCGAACGCTTGTTCACCGGTCGTTACCCAGGCTACAGAGGCTGCGATACCACCTATCACGATATGCAGCATTCGCTCGATATGACGCTTGCCGTCGCACGTCTTATCGTCGGCTATGAACGCAGTGTAGAACCAGCAGATCGACTGGGCGCCAATCGTGCTCAGATGGCGATCGTTACGGCTCTGTTTCACGACGCCGGATACATACGGCACGAAGTGCGGGACAAAGACTTCACCAATGGTGCGGAATTCACGCTGTATCATGTGTCGCGAAGTGCGGACTTCCTGCGTCGCTATCTCCCCGAGTTGGGCATGTCAAAGGATGTCGGCGTTAGCAGCATGATCGTGCATTTCACGGGATATGAGCTGGATCTGGACAAAATCGAGCTCGATGATCCGCGTGACATCATTTGTGGCCACCTGATCGGTACAGCAGACCTGATCGCGCAGATGGCAGACCGCTGCTATCTCGAGAAATGTCGTGACCGACTCTACAATGAGTTTGTTGTCGGTGGCGTGGCGGTTGAACACGCAAGTCCGGGCGAATACATGGTCCGTTACAAGTCCGGCAGAGATCTGCTCAAGAAGACACCGTCGTTCTACCAGCAGGTCACGCGCGACCGACTGAACTCAAAATTCAATCGTGCCTATCGCTACGCCGAGGTTCTGTACGGCGGACAGAACCCCTACATCGATGCAATAAGAACCAACATTACACATCTGGTCAGGGTGCTGAAAACCAATGACTGGTCGTTACTGCGCCGGGAACCCGCCTACTTTTTGGGTATCGCAAACGCCGTACAGGACATCGAGCGCATGGTTGCCGCACAACTCGCCGCATTGACCGGAACCAGCATCAAGAGCGACAAACCGCTGCTCATGCCGATCTGATTATTCATCGCTCTGTTCCTCCTGCCACAAGCGCAGTGCAAGATATTCCATTCTGGTCAGTCTGCGCTGTGAATAAAACGCTGCGACCCCCGCAGCTACGACAGCAAAGAAACCATCTGCGACAGTCAGGACCTCATCGAAAAAGACCGGCCATGTCATGCTCGTCACTGACTGCAATATCTGCAAAGTACCCATACCAAATCCATCCGCTGTAACGGATGCCGCGAGAATAATATTCGCGGCGAGTGCACCAGCGATCGCCAGAACGGCAGCGATGACCGGGAAACGCCAGTCTGTACCCCGGCCCGCGAGACGAACGCCGTGTCCGAGCAAAAACCCGAGCACAACGGTTAGCCATGGAAACACACGATTGGTCAGCTCTGTCAGCGCAATCCAGAACAAGCTGAAGATAATGATAGCGATGAGTCCGGCCACGATGGCGTTGCGAACGGACTGCGCCTGAACCAGCTTCCTGCCATCCGCTGGGGTCACGTCCTTGCGCACACCACTGCCATGCCGTTTGCGGAGTCGAAGAGGATTTTGCGTTTCACTCATAAGGGGAATCATAACGTGAATGTCTATTTGACAAGACCTCTGTGTCGCCTATTCTTGGAAGAATTTCCTGGCTAGAGAGGCGCAACCTGTGCATTACCGAGCTCCGGGTCGTGTGAACATCATTGGCGAACACACGGATTACAACGATGGGTTCGTTTTGCCAACGACGACCTCTGCCTACACCAACGTCACGGCCGAAAGGCGCGATGACCGACAGGTTCGGTTGAGGTCACGCAACCTGAACGATGCAAAGTCTTTCAGTCTCGACGATGTGGCTACCAGCGATTCACCAACCTGGGCAGACTACGCCCGCGGTGTAGCGGTTGAAATCGAAGCACACGGTATTGCGCTTTGTGGCGCAGATATCACGATCGATGGAAACATTCCGATCGGCGGCGGACTGAGTTCGTCCGCCTCTTTCGAGGTTGGCATTGCTGTCGCGTTGCTCGATATTGCCGGTGCAACGCTCCCGGACAAGCGCATCGCTCAACTTTGTCAGCTGGCTGAAATTCATTTCGCCGGTGTCAATTGCGGCATCATGGATCAAATGGCGATTGCCGGATGTGAGCGCGGCAAAGCCATGCTCATCGATTGTCGAACACTGCATACCCAGCATGCTGACATCCCGGACCATGCGCGCTTGCTGGTGGTCGACAGCGGCGTACGTCACCTGTTGCCCGAGAGCGATTACAACGAACGCGCCACAGAATGCGCGGATGCCGTCAGCATTCTTTCTCGTAACGATGCAGGCGTGAAGGCGCTGCGTGACGTTTCGGTCGAGATGCTCGAATCAAGCAGAGATGAGTTGGGTGAACTTTTGTTTCGACGTGCCCGCCATATCGTTACAGAAAATCAACGGGTGCTCGATGCATTTGATGCCCTGCAGAGCGCGGATCTCCAGTCCCTGGGCCAACTGGTCAGCCAGTCACACGCGAGCCTGCGTGATGATTTCCAGATTAGTTGCGGCCCGGTCGACCAATTGGTCGAGATCGCCGATACCTGTTCCGGTACATTGGGCTCGCGCCAGATTGGCGGTGGCTTTGGTGGCTGCGTATTGTGTCTGACCACTGACGAGTACCTTGACGCTGTCCGCGAACAGATTGCAGTTGAATACGGCCGAATCAGCGGACAGACTCCCTGGGTACATGTCGTCGAGCCATCTGACCCTGCAGGACCGGTGCCTAAGGAATGAGTAAACAAGATCAGTCACACGCCCGACGGAATATCCTGACGGGCGAATGGGTGCTGGTATCACCGCACCGTACGATGCGGCCCTGGCAAGGTCAGACCGAAGCAACCGCCAGCACTGACGCGCCCGCTTATGACCCGACGTGCTATCTGTGTGCGGGAAATGAGCGCGCGAACGGCGCACACAACCCGGATTACACCGGTCCATTCATATTTGATAACGACTTCCCCGCGCTGTCGGCCGACAGCACTATAGAACAGAGTAACAATCCGCTTTTCGAAGCGCGGACAGAAGCCGGGCGATGTCGCGTCGTCTGTTTTTCCGAAAAACACAACGAGCGGCTGGCAACCATGCAGCCGCGCGAGATTGCTGCAGCACTGCATGCCATCATCGCTGACTTCTCGGCACTTACTCAAAGCAAGCGGTTCAGTTACATACAGGTTTTCGAAAATCGTGGCGAAATGATGGGCTGCAGTAATCAACACCCACATGCACAAATTTGGGCAACCGAACAT
The DNA here is from genome assembly GCA_009937445.1 of Gammaproteobacteria bacterium. Taxonomy (GTDB): domain Bacteria; phylum Pseudomonadota; class Gammaproteobacteria; order Steroidobacterales; family Woeseiaceae; genus UBA1847. Next base: position 7,911 of record JAACFM010000052.1, read on the forward strand.
CTGCCAACGGAAATCACGAAGGAACTCGCCTGCCAGCAGGCACATCACGAATCCGGAAACTCTGTATTGCTGCTCGATTACCTCGAGTCGGAACTGGCCGACGGTGAGCGGATCATTTGCGGCAATGAACATTTCGTCGCGCTGGTGCCGTACTGGGCTACCTGGCCGTTTGAGCAACTTATCTTGCCCCGTCGCCACGCCGCATCACCCGCGGACCTGTCCCCGGATGAGGTGGACTCTCTGGCGGCGCTTTTAAAAATGTCATTGGGCGCCAATGATCGATTGTTCGATACTTCTGCGCCCTACTCGATGGGATTTCACGCCGCACCCTGCGGCAGTGACCATCCGGAGTGGCAGTTTCACCTGCATGTTTATCCGCCGCTATTACGATCGGCGACAATCAAGAAACACCTGGTCGGTTTCGAGCTGCTGGGTATGCCACAAAGGGACCTGACGCCCGAAGTGGCTGCCGCGCGACTCCGTGCCTGCCTGAACGCCTGATTCACTCGAGGTAGCATCATGAAAAGACTGATCCTCATTTGTGCGCTGCTGGTCACTGCAGTCGCCTGTACCGAAAAAGAGGACCGCCCCGCCTGGAACGACATAGACGTCATTCGCGAAAACACGGAAGCGCCTCGGGCGATTTTTGTTCCGCAGCGCGCTGGTGGTGGCAACGATCATTTGCTGTCTTTGAACGGCAATTGGCAATTCAGTTTCTCGGCATCGCCTGCCGGTCGCATTGCTAACTTTTTCGAGGTCGAATTTGATACCAGCACCTGGGATGACATTCCTGTTCCATCGAACTGGGAGCGCCATGGTTACGGCTACCCGATCTATATCAACGTCCCGTATCCGTTTGCAATTGATGAACCCAACGTCCCAACCCGGGAAAACCCGGTCGGCTCCTATCGCCGCGACTTCGACGTCCCGGCAAGCTGGGATGGCGATGAAATCTTCCTGCAGTTTGGCGGTGTCAGTTCCGCCTTTTATGTGTGGATTAATGGTGAATACGTTGGCTATAGCGAGGGCAGTAAAACCGCATCGGAGTTTCGGGTTACCGATAAAGTCAAAACGGGCGAGAACTCCATCGCAGTCGAGGTTTATCGCTGGAGTACTGGCAGCTATCTTGAGGACCAGGATTTCTGGTCACTGAGTGGAATACAGCGTGACGTGAGCTTGTATGCGCGCCCGAAAGCGCGAGTCCGTGACTACTTCGTGCACTCGGAGCTTAGCGACGATTACCGTGATGGCGTCTTCAGCGTCGATTTGTCACTCGCCAACGACGGCGCGGATGCAACAACAGAAAACATCCTTGTCGAGATTCGCGACGGCGATGCCGTGATCTACAGTCAGGATGCCAGCATAGAAGTCACTCCCGGCGAAAGTGAGTACTCGTTTGCGACAACGATTGAAGATGTCCGCCAGTGGTCGGCCGAATACCCGCATCAATACGCGCTCTCTATTCGTTTGGGTGACGAGATTATCTCGCAAAAAATAGGCTTCCGAACGGTCGAGATTACGAACGGCCGCTTCATGGTTAACGGCAAGCTGGTGAAACTCAAGGGCGTCAATTTACATGAACACCATGAGGTCACCGGGCACGTCGTCGACGAAGCGACCATGCTGAAGGACATTCAGCTGATGAAAGCGGCGAACATGAATGCGGTGCGAAACTCGCACTATCCGCATCAGGATCGCTGGTACGAGCTCGTCAGCGAACACGGCCTGTACATGGTCGACGAATCGAATATCGAAAGCCACGGCTACGGTTACGATCACGACAAGACGCTGGGCAACAAACCCCACTGGAAACCACACCATCTTGACCGCACGCAACGCATGCTGGAGCGCTCCAAGAACTTTCCAGCCGTGACAATCTGGTCTCTGGGTAATGAAGCTGGAGACGGCGTTAACCTCGGTGCAACCTATAACTGGATCAAATCCCGCGACCTGTCGCGGCCGATACAGTACGAGACCGAAGGCAATATTGAGGAAGTCGGCGAACGCCATTCCGACTTTCACTCCAGCATGTACTGGCGTCACTGGGACCTGGAACAGTACGCCCAAACGAACAACGACCGCCCGTTTGTTCTGATCGAGTATGCACACGCGATGGGCAACAGCTCTGGCAACCTGCGTGAGTACTGGGACGTGATTAACAAACACGACGTTCTGGCGGGTGGCTTCATCTGGGACTGGGTCGATCAGGGACTCATTGAACACGATGAGGACGGCGAACCCTACTGGACCTACGGCGGTGACTATGGGCCTGCTGACGTTCCATCGAGCGGCAACTTCAACTTCAACGGACTGGTTTTCCCGGACCGTCGAGTCCAGCCCGCCTTCTGGGAGGTCAAGCGCGTTTATCAGCATGTCGACTTCACGGCTGATAGCCTCATATCCGGTGACCTGACCATTCACAACAACTACGATTTCACCCCTCTCAACGAATTCGAATTGCGCTGGTCCGTAACTGAAGATGGAAGCATCGTGCAGCGTGGCGTCGTTGACACTCTCGACATCGCTCCGGAATCCTCGTCGAGCCTCTGGTTACCGTACAACTTGCGTTCATTGCGAGCCGGACCGGAATACCATTTGCTTTTGCAACTCGTCGCTACAGAGGCGCGCGGACTATTGCCTGCCGGTCATGTGTACGCCGAGCAGCAGTTCGCTTTACCGGTGCAGGCTATACCCGGCGGCACAATGCAAGACTTCGTTGCCGGGTCGGTTGATGTGCAACAGGACGACGGCTCGCTTACGATCAGCAGCAAGGACCTTACTGTTGGTTTTGATGGCAATACGGGTTTGCTGGTCTCAATTGATCATCTGGGTGTCGAGCTACTGCAAGAACCGCTCATGCCGAATTTCTGGCGCGCGCCAACGGACAACGACTTTGGCAACTATATGCAGGACTGGGCGGCAGTATGGGAACAGGCGGGCAAGAATCGAACCCTCGACTCCCTGGACGTCAATACCGACAACCCCTGTTGTACGAGGGTTACAGCGACGTATTCGTTTGCCAGCGACAGCGGCGACAAACTGGCAAGCTGGATTGCGACCTACGAGGTAACCGCAGACGGCAGAGTTAACGTCCAGAATGCGTTTACACGCGACCCGGACCTGCCAGTGATCCCTCGAGTCGGCATGAATGTTGAGGTGATTCGTTCACTAGACCAGGTCGAATGGTTTGGCCGCGGACCGCACGAAAACTACAGCGACCGCAAAGAATCGGCCAACGTTGGCCGCTACCGGAATACGGTCGCAGATCACTACGTTCCATACATGCGCCCGCAGGAAAACGGCTACAAGACAGACGTCCGCTGGCTGGCCCTCAGCAACGATGACCGTGGTCTGCTCATCGTCGCCGATGAACTCATCAGCTTTAGCGTCAGTCACAACCGCCTGCTCGACTTCGTGCCGCCGGTAAAGATCGCGATCACCAGTGAAGATGGTGAGGCCGCTCGCAACAATGACGAACGCGTCAATGTTCATGTTAACGATGTGAAGCCTCGTGATCTGATTTCTCTGGACATCGACCTCGGACAGATGGGTGTTGGCGGCGATGACTCCTGGGGCAAGCGCACGCTGCAACAATATTCGTTAAACGACAGCTCCTATCAGTATGGCTTTTCGCTAATCCCGTACCGCAATGGAGAGGGTGATCTCAATGCACTTATTCAAAAATAGGGCGTTTTTCGTACTGCTGGTCGTAGCACTTGGCGTTTTCGGCGAAACAGCCACCGCAACGCCAGATGATGAAGCTGCGCGTGTAGACGCGCTGTTCACGCACTTTGACGAAGGCATTCAGCCGGGTGCTGCGGTGCTCGTCATAAAAGATGGCGAGGTCGTTTTCCAGCGTGGCTATGGTTACGCCGATCTGAAAAACAAAGTCCGAATCGACGCAAACTCTTCGTTTCGACTGGGCTCTGTTTCAAAACAATTCACGACGATGGCTGTGGCTGTACTCGCCGAGGAAGGCGAACTGGAATACGACGACCTCCTGATCGAACATATTCCCGAGTTAGGGAGCTGGCCGGGAGTAACCATTCGCCATCTCATGCACCACACGTCAGGCATTCCGGACCACTACGAAAAGGGCTACTACGAGAACTTTGATCCGCAGGCACCGATGCCGCAAATGAGCGACCTCGTCGACATCATGACTTTGTATCCGGATCCCGATGCTGCACCCGGCGATGAATTCGTCTACAACAATGCTGCATACGGTCTATTGGCCGTCGTTGTCAGGCGCGTGACGGGGATGCCGTTTTCCACTTTTCTTGCTGAGAGAGTATTCGCACCGGCCGGTATGACCACAGCGACGACATTCAATTCATCGCGGCCGGACATTCCTGACCGGGTATACGGTTACAGCAAAACTGAGGATAACTACGAGCTTGACGATTACGACCCCTTCAACGACCTGCTCGGCGATGGCGGTGTCTATGCGACGCTCAAAGACTTCGTTGCCTGGGACGCGAGCCTGTACTCGAATACTGTGGTCTCGGAAAAAACCTTGCGTCAGATCTACACGAGTGGGCAACTGAATAATGGCGAGAGCACCGGCTACGGTTTCGGTTGGCGAGTCGGCGCATTTCGAGGTCACCAGATGTTCGCTCACAGCGGTTCGTGGGTAGGCTTTCGAACAGCAATCGCGCGCTATCCGGATGACAATCTCGCGATCGTCGTTTTGACGAATCGTGCCGATGGTGGTCCGTCGGTTTACGCTGAGAAGATCGCCGACATCTATCTCCCGGGACGCGGCAATACGTTCGTTCCGGATGAATCTCAACCCAGCGTCATGGAGCACCACCGTAAGTTTCCAACAGACGATCACTGGTGGAATGTGCGTGGGAAGGAACAGGGCTGGCTGCATCGCCACGTCGATCAGCTGTTCCCCTCGACAACCGTTTACCGAAACGGCCCCGTCAGCGAACTCGAATATGATTTGATGGACGAAGTCGATGATGTACAGATCGACACGCCTGACGGTCCAATACCCTTTCGCTCGTTCATCGAGTCCGATCATTCCACGGCTATGGGCGTCGTCATTCTGCACAAAGGCAAGATCGTCTTTGAGTCTTATCCGCGGATGCAGGAATACGAAAAGCCAACCTATTGGTCAACAACGAAAGTAATGGCCGGCGCGGTTGTCCGTCTGTTGGAAGAGCGGGGACTGATCGATGTGTCAAAGCCCATCGACTTCTATATCCCGGCGCTCGTTGATTCAGTGCACGCCGGTACGACGGTTCGTAATGTTTTGGATATGGCAACCGGCGTCGACTGTACCGAGAACTACGAGGACTTCGATTCCTGCTACTACCAATACTCGATGGCGATTGGCGATAACCTGCGAACGCCTGACGCGCCAGACAATCCCTACGACTATATGGCCGAGGTCCAGATTGAGCGCACAAGACCGCAGGGTGAAAAATTCGTTTATTCGGGTGGCACGAATTTTCTGTTGATGTGGCTTGTTGAAGAAGTAACAGGCTACCCCTATCAAGATGCCATTACGAAAGAGTTCTGGTACCACATCGGTGCCGAGAATGACGCCGGGTTCATCGCGTATCGATATGGGATCTCCATGTCCCACGGCGGCTTCCACAGCAAAATGCGCGATCTCGCACGATTTGGGCTGCTGTATACGCCCAGCTATGCGGTCGTCTCGAACAAGAAGATAATTACCGATGAACATCTCGACGTGCTGTTCAATCAGGGCAACCCCAAGCTGTTGCGGACTGGCAATGACGGCGGTGATGAGGGCGACCACATCAGCCAGAACACCTATGCCTGGGGCGTCGGAAATGAAAGCGGTTACCTGTCGCACGGTGGATGGGGTGGCCAGGGACTGATCATTCACCCCGAAAAAGATGTCGTCGCTGTATTTACGAGCTACACGAAGGACGACTACAGTGAAGTCTCTTTGCAAAGGGCGATGTTCAAGGTCCTCGATGAAGTCTTCGTCAATCCGGAGTAATGAATGTCAACAAACAGAGTAGTGCTGATTTCCGGAGCCGCCTCCGGCATCGGCCGCCGCATGGCAGAGCGTTTTCTGGAGCAAGGCGACGACGTACACATATGTGACTCGTCAGAAGAAAGCGTTCGCGAATTTCTCGACGCAAATCCGCGCGCCAGTGCGTCTGTCGCCGACGTCGGGATCACGAGCGACGTCGAAAAAGTCTTCGCCGACTTACTCGAGCGCCATGGTCGCCTCGATGTTTTGATCAACAACGCGGGTGTCGCGGGTCCGGTCGGGCCGGTCGAGGAACTGGACCCGACAGCCTGGGATCAATGTGTTCAGGTTAACCTTTCGGGCACCTTTTACATGACGAGGCTTGCGGTTCCATTATTACGAAAGTCGTCCGGTGCTTCGATTATCAACATCGCATCGACCGCCGCACTGATGGGCTGTCCACACCGTTCGCCTTACGTCGCCACCAAGTGGGCGCAAATTGGTTTGACTGAAACCTGGGCGATGGAACTCGGTCCCGAAGGCATCCGCGTCAATGCGGTTTGCCCGACGAGCGTAGAGGGCCCGCGCATTGAGCGCGTTATTGCACACGAGGCAGAACAACGCGGGCTGTCCAATGACGAGATCCGCGATGTCTATCTGCGACAGACATCGATGCGATCGTTTGCCTCTCCGGATGAGGTTGCCGACACAGTGCTTTACCTCGCCTCCAGTAAGGCATCGAGAGTTTCAGGGCAGGCGATAGCCGTTGATGGACATACCGAAGGTTTTCTTAACTGGCTCACCTGAGTATCTTTTTTTTTGGAGTAACAATAATGCGCGCTGCATGGTTTGAATCCTTTGGCTCCGCCAAAGATGTACTGCAACTGGGTGACATAGCTTCGCCGACCGCCGGACCTTTGGAAGTGCTTGTTCGCGTTCACACCAGCGGCGTGAACCCGTCGGACGTCAAGAAACGTGCCGGGTCCTTTCCTGGCCTTCTCGATGACGGCTTCGTTATTCCGAACAGCGATGGTGCGGGCGTGATCGAAGCGGTGGGCGAGGGTGTTGATGCGAATCGAATCGGTGAGCGTGTGTGGTTGTATCAGGCACAGTTCGCACGGCGGTTCGGAACCGCGGCAGAGTATGTCGCTATCGACTCACGCCGTGCGCCGACTCTTCCAGACAACGTCAGTTTCGAGATCGGCGCCTGTCTCGGTATTCCGGTCATGACGGCTCATCGCGCTGTATTCGCTGACGGTGACGTTGCAGGGCAAACGGTCCTGGTAACTGGCGGCGCAGGTCGAGTGGGCTACTACGCCATACAATGGGCAGCCAAAGCGGGCGCCACCGTCATCGCAACGGCAAGTAACGAAGCGGACAGGACAACCTGCACTGATGCCGGAGCACATCATGTCGTCAATCACCGCGACGATGACTTCCTGGCTCAGATCCTGGCCGCCAGTGATGGCGCACTCATTGATCGCGTTGTCGATGTTGAGTTTGGTGCGAACCTGCCGACGACGGTAGAGGTCTTGAAGGTTGGTGGAGTCATTGCGACCTACTCCTCGATGCAGGATCCGCAGCCCAAACTGCCGTTCTTCCAGATGATGTATAAAGACCTGACCATTCGAACCATCATCGTTTACGCAATGCCCGAGGCCGCCAAGAATCAAGCCATCGAAGACATCAACAAAGCGCTATCGATCGATGCTTTACAGCACCGCATCGCAGCAAACCTGTCCCTCGACGAGATCGTGAAGAGCAATGAGGTCATCGAACAGGGTAGTATTCGTGGAGCGGTGATTCTCACCATTCAATAATACGTAGTAAAAACGGGGGGTTGCATGGAGCAAAGCCGAGTTGATTGGCCCAGTTTTGGGCTCTGTGCAGCGATTCTGCTGTTCACCAGCGTCCCGTTGATGGTGTATCCGGAAGCATCGAGCGCCTACCTCGAAAGCCTGTATACCTATATCGCCAGTGAATTCGGCGTTCTGTATTTGCTCGCGAGTGTGGGCTCAATCGGTTTTCTTGCGTGGCTGGCATTCAGTCGCTTCGGCAACGTCCAGCTTGGCGACAGAGACGATGGCAAGCCCGAATTCAGCACGATCAGCTGGGTGGGTATGCTGTTCTGCGCCGGCGTCGGTGCCGGCCTGTTGTATTGGTGCGGTATCGAGTGGGGCTATTACTACGACTCGCCACCGTTTGGCGTGGAACCGCGAAGCGCAGAGGCTGCAGAGTGGGCGTCAACTTACGGCCTGTTTCACTGGGGCTTCACTGCGTGGGCATTTTATTGTCTGCCCGCAGTCGCGATCGCCTACCCCTACTATTCAAAAAAGCTCGACATCCTGCGATTCAGTGTCAGCTGTCACTGGTTTTTGAAGGGCAGAGAACACGGGGCCATCGCCCGTACAATCGACTTCCTGTTTATGGTCGCGATGCTCGGTGGCGCTGCCTCCGGTTTGGGTTTTTCGACACCCATGATCGCCGCGGCCATCGCCTGGCTGTTCAACATCGAGCCAACGAACACGCTCGAGATCGCGGTCGTCTTCCTGTGTATTTCCCTGTTCGCCGTCAGCGTCTGGCTGGGCCTCAAGAAAGGCATCAAGCGCCTCAGTGATATCAACGTCGTGCTCGCCTTCGGCCTGCTCGCCTTCATCCTGCTCGTCGGACCCACGGCATTCATCGTGAAGACCGGCCTGAACGGCATTGGCCTGATGGCACAGAACTTCATTCGCATGAACTTCTGGACCGACGCGTTTTCGGATTCGGGCTTTGTTGAAAACTGGACAATATTTTACTGGGCCTGGTGGATCGCGTTCGCACCGTACGTCGGTTTGTTCGTAACGCGTATTTCCAGAGGCCGTACAATTCGGCAAATGATCACGGGAATGATGTTCTGGGGCTCTCTTGGCGGCTGGATGTTCTACATTGTTATGGGCAACTACAGCCTGTTTCTGCAGCTCAACGGAATCGTCGACATCACCGGAATCATGAGCTCGCAGAGTCCGGATGCTGCCATCATAGCGATGCTGGAAACATTGCCATTGGCGGCAATCGCAATCGCAGTCTTTTCGGTTATCGCGATCATCTTTGCAGCGACAACCTATGACTCCGCGTCATATACGCTCGCGTCCAGTGCGACTTTGCATCTGAAAGCCGGTGATGACCCGGCGCGCTGGCACCGTGTGGTCTGGGCGTTAGCGCTTGGCATCATGCCCGTTGCGCTGATGTTGCTCGATGCGCCACTCAGGCCCATTCAGGTTATTTTGCTGGTTTGCTCGTTACCGATTCTGGTCGTCGGTGTCGCCATGTCGATGTCGCTTGTTAAGACTCTGCAATCAGATAGCTCGGAGGCGAACTAGCGATGGACAGCAAACAGCTAAATGATCGTCTTCAGCTTATCGCGTCTGTTGGCGTGATCATCGGACTGCTCATGGTGGTCTACGAGATACGTCAAAACAGCGAGATTGCCCGGGCAAATAACTTCACGGCGATTCTGGATAGCTGGAGCGCATTTACCCTGACCGAATTTGAATCGGATATCGGTATGATATTTGAGAAGTCCATGGAACGGCCAGAAGACCTGACGACAGCTGAATTACACAAACTGGGAAGTTGGCTGCAATCAATGGTGCAGGTCTGGCAGCTGCAAATGGAGATGGATCAGGGCGTTATCAAAGACGATTTGTTAGCGGAAATCGGCGCCGAAGCATTCTATTTCTTTGGCAATCATGCGACCAGGGCCTGGTACCAGAAAAACAGGTACTGGATGTCTGATGAGATGACTGTGGTGTTCGACCAGCAGATTGCCAATACGCCGGTTGGCAGCGACAAGCGATACTTTGATGAGTTGAAAGAAATGATCCAGAAGGCTGTGGAGGAGACGAAATAGGTATGCCACTCGTCCAGGAACTGAAGCGGCGCAACGTATTTCGCGTGGGCCTGGCCTACGCCGTTGCGGCATGGGTGTTACTGCAAATTGTCGATGTAGTCGTTCCGATAATTGAAGCACCTGAATGGGTTCCGAAAGCCATGCTGCTGTTGATCGCGGTTGGTTTTCCGCTCGCCCTCTTGTTCGCCTGGGCGTTCGAGCTCACACCCGACGGCCTGAAATTCGAACGCGATGTTGACCGTTCGCAATCAATTACGCCAAGAACCGGACGAAGGCTGGACTATGCGATTATCGGGGTTCTCGCTATCGCCGTTGCCCTGTTTGCGCTCGACAAGTTCATCTGGTCTGCGACGTCCGACAATACCGACGTCACCGCGAAACGATCCATAGCCGTAATTCCGTTTATCAACATGTCCGACGACCCGGGACAGTCGTTCTTCTCGGATGGCATCTCCGAGGAGATTCTAAACACGCTGGTTCGCGCCGAGGGCATCAGTGTCGCGTCAAGAACCTCATCGTTTGGCTATCGCAATCACGAGCAGGACATACCTGAAATCGCTGACGCACTGGGCGTCCTGTTTGTCCTCGAGGGCAGCGTCCGCAAGGCAGGCGATCAGTTACGAATTACGGCGCAGCTCATCGATGCGGAGCAGGATCGACACCTCTGGTCAGAAACCTACGACCGGGGTCTCACCGACGTCTTTGCTGTGCAAACGGACATTGCCAACGCGATCACGAAAGCCATTCGAAGTGAGCTCGGTATAGAGAGTGCCGCGGAAATAGAAGTAAAGACGTTGACTGAAAACATGACCGCCTACGATCTCTACCTGAAAGGAACGCTTGCACACGCCCACCGAATGGTCGCCGCCGACGTGGTTGACAGTATGGCCTGGCTCGAGCAGGCGGTTGAGATAGACCCGAACTTTGCCGTTGCCTGGCAGTCTCTTGCGGCGGTTTACGCTACCGTGCCCTTTTGGGGCGTTGTGGACCGGGGCCTCGAGGAGTATATCCGCCTGTCAACTGACGCGGCAGAACGTGCCCTGCAACTCGACCCGACACTTGCTTATGCCAAGGGGATCATTGGCAGCAATCTGGCCGTTTTACCCCCGTATGATCAGGTGGAAGGAAACGCACTGCTCGAAGCCGCCCTGGAGGCCGATCCGAAAAACACCACGTTACTCAACTGGTACGGTATGGCGCTGCAGATACAGGGTTATTTTGAGGAGGGTCTTGCGCTACAGCAGAGATGCATGGATCTCGACCCGGGCTATACCAATTGTGCCTATTTCATAGAGGTGGGACTGGTTTTGCTTGGCAGGCACGACGAAGCCGTGGTGTTTTCAGATCACTACGCTCACGTTCTGAACGGCGTGCAGACCTCGGGCGTTCGAGCTGCTCTATTTGTGTATTACGGTAATCGGTCGGCGGCGCTCCTGTCAGCACAAGATATATATGGGCTGGAGGGTGCGCCCGCCTATGAATACATTGTCGCCCTGGAAAATCCTGGTGGCGATCACACTGATGGACTGCATAAATTCGACGCCTGGGCCGCTGAAAACGATGTTGACTTGAGTCGCTTTCCAGAGATTAATGCAGCGTTTGGCAACTATGATCGCGCTGATGTGATGACGATATCCGAGCCGTGGTACTGGATGCCAAGATTCGAGGAATATCGACAGTCCGACAAATTCGCCAGGGACGTCCGAATGTACGGATTTCTGGATCTCTGGAAATCCAAAGGCTTCCCGCCGAGTTGCCGCCCCGTCGGCGATGACGACTTCGAATGCGACTAGCCGGTTACCTGCACCAGGGTAAATAGCGTTAACAACACAAAGCCTGACCCAACCAGAATCGAATGCACCAGCACCGATCGTGTCGAGGCACCTAGCATCGCGACGCTTATTGCTATCGCCCGTATGACGTTTTCAAGACTCAGTAACGGGTGCGATGCGATGACTGAATTGGCCACTGCGAGAAAAAACATTAGTAATGCACTGAGTGAAAAGAATACCGGGCTGATATCGTAGAAGAACTCCTGCAGGTCGGGCGGTCCTTCGAGTTTTCTCGAAGGCGTAATAACGGATACCGTGAGCGTCAGTAGTACGACGTTTCCGATGAGCATCGCCATCGCGAAAAACGAACGGTTGAGCGACGCTGTAAGAGCTCTCCCCATGACACGCACATATTCGCAAGCGCGAGGGCAAGAACGGCAGAGGTCAGCACGTATAGAAATTCAAATCTGGTCATTTGTTTTTACCCGCCTTTTCTTGCTCTTGCATATCGCAGCGCTGATCTGAGTCGAACTCCTCAATCAGTTACAGCAAACGGAATGCGCTTGAGAGCCAGTTTGCCGTCACTCATGACCAGTAACACGTCCTGAAGCGCTTCGATGTTGGTCAACGGGTTGCCGGGAATTAGAATCAGGTCGGCTTCGAAACCTTCTTTAATGCGGCCCGTGCGGTCGTCCATCTTTAGTAGTTCCGCCGGGCTTACGGTCGCTGTTTGCAGCGCCTCAAAATTGCTCATGCCAAACTGCACGAAGCGCTCTACTTCGATAGAGATACGATTGATCGCATCTTCCTCGTAGTAGTGATCGGCGCCCGTCGCGATCCTGACACCGATGCGATGGGCCGCGCGAAT
>JAACFM010000008.1 GCA_009937445.1 Gammaproteobacteria bacterium
CTGAGCCTTCCAGTACGGTATCGACATTGAGCTGTTGGCCGATATTCGTTATGTCCTGGTTTTGCCCCTTAAACGCGAAGGACGACGTTCGTGCCGCGACTTGCAGGTTTTTCAGTTTTGCGAGGGTATTCAGAAGCTCTTCAGATATTCCATCCGAAAAATACTCCTGGCTCGGATCATCGCTCATGTTGACGAAGGGCAATACGCCGATCGAGTTGTAAACCCCGTCAGTGTCCTCGGGCTCAACGCTGTCGGCGACGGGTTGAGGATCGTCGGTCAGTACATAGTTTTGGACAACCAGGAAAACGACGGCGATGACGAGCAAACCGACAACGACGTGATTAATCTTTTGGCCGGTCGATTCCGTAATCGACTGAGAGTGATCAACGTCCTTATCGCGAACAATTCCATCCGGCGTCAGCTCGAAGGCCCATGCGAAGAGCAAGGCGACCGGAAAACCGATAATAGTGAACCAGGTTACGAGGGCCAAAGTCCATTCGGGCAGGCGCATTACAGGAGCAACCGTATCGGTGACCTGGATGATCACCCAGGCAAACAGCAGATATGCGATGCCCACTCTGAATACATTGCGGCGTTTGAGTTCTTGAAATATATTCATTGAGCGCCTTTCATTAGTCCGACTTGAACCGGTCCGACATCATGTCCCCGGACTCAATTTACGGCTAAGTATATGATAGTTTTGAGTTTGCTTCAGCGACTGAAACCGTCTAAGAGTTCGGGCAAGTCTTCAATTCTCTCGGTCAATTCTGGCGAGCGTTTCAGGATTGTCTTCATTGTATCGTCGACAACACTCGATGCATCGTCGAGGAGTTCCCGTCCGGCGGGGGTCAGTGCGGCGATTGCAAGTCGGGCATCGCGTTTGCTTTTGACCGTTGAAACGATGCTCAGCTTCTCCATGGGACGCAGTGCACGCGTAACGCCTGAGGGAGTCAGGCCTACTGCCTGTGCAAGGTCCACCCGGCTGGCCTGTGAGTCCGGCGCGTCGCCAAGGGCCCTCAAGAGCCGATATTCGGCGAGGCTGATGCCGCGAATCGCGCCGAGGCTGCTATCGAGGCGCCGTTCGAGTCGATTCCAGGCGGCGGCAAACGCCAGCGCCAATGTCTGTTCTGCTGTGGCTTCCTTATGCATGCGTAAAGCATAACAGGTACGTGATCAATCACGCAATGATCAATTAAAAGACCAAGAAATTTGGACATTATGGAATCTCATCTACGCTTTCGCTTGCGTTAGAGCAATAATAAGGAAAACAACAAGAAACGTAGAAAAACTATGCCACAACACAACTTATCTATTGCCAGCAAAGCATTCGGTAAACACGCGGATCCCGGCCTTATCATCGCCTGCCAGTCGCATCAGGACGCGTTGCGCTTCCTGTCAGCCGAACTCAACCGGGAAAACGGCATAGCTCTGCTGCAGGGCCCCAAGGGCGCGGGCAAGACAACAATCGTCAATGAGCAGTTGAGTTGGTCGTCGCGAGACGCAGCTGTCGCCATGCTTGATGGCACCCACCTGACGCCGCGCAAGCTGTCTGCCGGAATGTTGGCGCAATTCGATGTACAGGCGGCCTCACAACAGGATGAACATTTGCTGCAGGCGCTGAACGGTTTTCTGACCGAGCAAACGCGTAACGGGCGACCACCGATCCTCATTCTGGATAACGCGGATCGAGCCACGCTCAGCGCGCTGCGACTGTTGAATTGGCTCGCGGACCTGGACGTGCGCGGAAAATTTGCGTTGCGCATTATTCTCACCGGCAAGGAAATGTTGTCGACGTTATTGAACCAGGACGCCATGCGCAGCCTTTATCGACGCAATCCGACTGCGTTCTCCCTGAATCCAATGACATCGCAGGAAACGATGATCTATTTGAGAACGCGACTCATCGCAGCGGGAGGTGAGCGCAGCGAAAAAGTTTTTCCAATCGACGTCTGCGAGAAATTACGTTCGTTGTCACACGGCTGGCCCGGTCCGCTGAATGATCTGGCTTATGAAGCCATGCAGCGTATGACGGACTTGCAAAAGGCGCGGCGTGTACCGCTGCTCACGGTGAGCCGCGACGGCGTCACGGTTGCAGAGTACCAACTCACCGAGCGCCAATACGTCATCGGCAGAGCCGAATTGGCGGATATCGTCATAGAGGACGGCTATGCGAGCAAGATGCATGCGATGTTGCAGGTGTACGCGAACGCGGTCGTGTTGGTTGATCTCAACAGCACCAATGGAACGACCGTGAATTCCATCGTGACTCAGAAGACGATTCTGCGGAACAACGACATCATTTCACTGGGTCATTTCAGGCTCAAGATCGAGAACGTACCGGCGATCAGCCCGGACATGGAAGAACGCATAAAAGCATCCGATACTTTGACGATGCAACATCTCGGGGACATGCGTCGCACGCGCGCCAAGCGTAATATAAAGGCATTGAAGAACAAATAGCCCAAACCCCGGGGAACCGTGAATTTACTCGAACGAGCAGGATTGCTTCTGCACATACTTCGTTGGCGCCTGACCTGGAACCGGCGCGATACGGCGTACCTGTCGCCAGAAGCTTTGCCAGACAAGTTCAAGTCCGCGCGTGCCGCCGTGGAGTTGATTCCGGATAAGGCTTGCGCCATCTCTTGCGGAATTGCCGGCAATGCGCGCTGCTCGATTTTCTTCTGGGCCCTGCGCGAGCGATTCCAGAAGACCGCTTCACCGCAGGGCTTGACGTGGATCTCTGTGGGCGGCCAGGGCGGCCGGGGTCGCGTTCCCGGTACTGTGGAAGAAGTTGGGCTGGACGGTCTGGTGAGCCGGTATATCTCCGGGCATACAGAAACTGCCAAGTCTTTCTTGCGCCTCGCTGACGCGGATCGTCTGGAATTACACACTTTGCCGCAGGGGGAAATGGCCCACGTCATCGAGGCTCAGGCGCGAGGCGAGCGTGAAGTGCGCAGTCACACCGGTGTTGGCTCTTTTCTCGATACACGAGTGGGTCGAGGTTCGCCGGTAACGCCCAATGCGACAGCACAATACGCACATGCAGACGGTGATGAGATCGTTTACAGCTTGCCCCTGATTGATATTGCGCTAATTAACGCGCCGTACGCGGATCGCGAGGGCAATATCTACTTTCGGAACGCGGCGACAATCACTGAGAATATCGAAGCGGCACGTGCCGCAAAGAAAAACGGCGGCCTTGCGATGGTGTCCGTGTCTGCTCTGATTGATCGTGACGAGGAATCAATCGGACTGACCGCGGACGAGGTGGATGTAGTGGTTATTGATCCGCGTAACGAGCAAGTCGGGTCCGTACTGCAGCACAGGCATTGGCACATGCTGACCGCAGGCGCCGATGTCGATGAAAACAAAGCGATGGCACGGCTTCGTTTTATCAACAAGGTACTTGGCATAACGCCTCGCCGCAGCGGACTCGACCTTGCCTTGGCACGGCTGGGTGCGAAGACGTTTGTTGACAACGTCGCGGCAGGATCGACTGTGAATATCGGCGTGGGCATGGCTGAGGAGGTCTGCCGCGAGCTTTGTGCCAATCCAACGCGCCAGCGCATTACTTTCACGACCGAGTCGGGTCCATACGGTGGCCTGCCAACGCCAGGTATTTTCTTCGGCGCGGCCATCAATCCACTAAGACTCGAATCGTCGGCATGGATGTTCCATCATTATCGCGAGCACCTGGACGCGACCATGCTGGGTTTTTTGCAGCTGGACTCAGACGGCAATATCAACCTCTCTAATCGCGGTCCTCGCATGCTGGACTATGTCGGGCCCGGCGGTGCACCAAGCATTATCGAATCCGCCAACACCGTACTGTTCATCGGCAAATGGATGCTGGGGGCCGGGATCAGCATTCAAGACGGGCAGTTGCGTCTGGACAAGCCGGGCAAACCGAAAATCGTTGAGCGAGTCGATGAAGTGACCTTCAACGGCAAGGTCGGTCTCGCGGACGGCAAGAAGATCTTCTACGTCACTGATCTCGCTGTATTACAACTTACTGAGGCCGGGCTGGTCTTACGGGCCGTTATGCCGGGCATTGATATCGAGCGCGATCTGCTTGCTAATACGAACGCGCGTATCATTGTGCCAACCGCGCCCGAGACGGTGTCGGCATCGATTGTAACGGGCAAAGAATTTGAGCTCAGCTGGGCGGAGAGTAGTTAATGAACGGTGGTCAAAGTATTGCGAGGGTGCTGCAGTCCCACGGAGTGAAGTTTCTGTTCACGCTGTGCGGTGGACATATTTCACCCATTCTCAAAAGCGCCAAGGATCTGGGTATCCGCATCGTTGACGTACGCCACGAAGCGACCGCTGTTTTTGCCGCAGATGCTGTTGCGCGTATCAGCGGTGTTCCCGGCGTTGCTGCCGTCACGGCGGGGCCGGGTGCGACCAACACGATAACGGCGGTGAAGAACGCGCAGCTCGCGCAATCGCCCGTGGTATTACTCGGTGGCGCCGCTGCGACCGTACTCAAGGGCCGCGGCGCGCTGCAGGATATTGATCAACTGGCATTGTTCAAACCGCACGTTAAGTGGGCGACCGCAGTGTCGAGAGTGCGTGATCTTGCTCCAGCGCTCGCAAAGGCTTTTCGGATTGCGCAAAGTGGTGTGCCCGGGCCAGTGTTTGTCGAATGCCCCGTCGATTTACTCTACGACGAATCGCTTATCCGTGAATGGTATGCCGCGAGCACACCCAAAGGTAACGGGCTGCAGGATCGCGCCGTGCGGGCTTACCTGAACTATCGGACCAAGCGGCTGTTCGCCGGCGTTGACGATACCGGCGAAGTTACCGTCAGCGAGGTGGCGCAACTAACGCCTGCGACTCGCGATATCGATCGCGCGGTGGCAAGCATCGCCAAGGCCGAACGGCCGGTTCTCGTTGTCGGCAGTCAGGCGCTGGTTGATTCAAGTCAGGCAGCGGCCGTGGCGACAGCCATTGAGTCCCTCGGCATACCCGTTTATTTGTCGGGGATGGCCCGCGGTCTCATGGGGGCGGCGCATCCATTGCACCGTCGTCATCAACGACGCAAAGCATTGCGTGAGGCAGATCTTGTCATACTGGCCGGAGTACCGTCCGACTTCAGGCTGGACTACGGTCGCAACGTTCGCCGCAGCGCCTGTCTCATTTCGGCGAACCGGAGTCGAGTCGATCTGAATCGCAACCGCCGTCCCGATATCGGTGCCAGCGCGGACGCAGGGCTATTTCTGCGTGGCTTGGCCAATAAGCTCGAAGCAGGGGTCAGTTCCCGGTGGCAAGCGTGGCAAGCACAGTTGCTCTCGCGTGATGCGGACAGAGAACGCGAAATCGATACCAATGCCGGTCGATCCGCAGAGTTTCTTAACCCGGTTTCACTCTGCAGAAGCATCGACGCAGGTCTGCCCGACAACAGTGTACTCATCGCCGATGGTGGAGATTTCGTCGGCACGGCTTCCTACATCGTCAAACCCAGAAAGCCTCTGACCTGGCTTGATCCGGGTGTATTCGGAACACTCGGTTGCGGTGCCGGCTTCGCGCTCGGGGCGAGCATGTGTTACCCCGACCATGCAATATGGATCTTATTCGGTGATGGTTCCGTCGGTTATGCGCTGGCTGAGTTCGATACTTTCGCGAGGCACAACATCCCCGTGATCGCAGTCGTCGGCAACGATGCAGGCTGGACACAAATCGCGCGGGAGCAAGTCAAGATACTCGACGACGATGTCGGCACGGTGCTTGAGCGCAGCGACTACCATGAAGTTGCCGCAGCGCTGGGTGGAAAAGGCATACTGTTGAAACACGCCGATCAAACGGCCAGCTGTTTGCAGGAGGCGAGGGACGCCGCTGCGAAGAACGTGCCGGTATTATTGAACAGTTGGTTGGATAAAACGGATTTTCGGGAAGGTTCGCTGTCGATGTAGAGGCCTATGGATTACGACTGGCTCATAATTGGTTCTGGATTTGGTGGCAGCGTCTCGGCGCTGCGCCTGGCTGAAAAAGGGTATGCGGTCGGAGTCATCGAAGCGGGGCAACGCTTTGAAGACAGCGAGTTTGCAGAATCCACCTGGCAATTGAGCCGCTATCTTTGGGCGCCGTTCCTCGGCTTTCGCGGCATCATGCGATTTACTCCGTTCAAGGATGTTTTCGCGGTGAGTGGCGCTGGTGTCGGCGGTGGCAGCGTGGTTTACGCAAATACTCTGTACCGCGCCAAAAAGGCATTCTTCAAGAACCCGCAATGGGCAGAACTCGGCGATTGGGAGCAGGAACTCGCGCAATCCTATGAGACAGCCGAGCGCATGCTGGGTGTCAATGAAGTTCCGTTTGCAAGCCCCGGAGACAAATTGCTACAGGACTACGCGGCCAGCATCGGCGTTGCAGAAACCTTTCGCCGCACCCCGGTTGCCGTATTTTTCGGTGAGCCCGGTAAGACCGTCTCTGATCCGTTCTTCGATGGAGAGGGCCCGGACCGTACGGGTTGCATCCGCTGTGGAGCGTGCATGGTGGGTTGCCGTGTCGGCGCCAAGAACACCTTGCTAAAGAACTATCTCTGGTTCGCAGAGAAGCTGGGGGTTGCGATTCTACCGAATCGCAAAGTCGTCGACATTCGGCCGTTGGGGAGCGGCGATGGCAGCGACGGCTACGAGATTCGGACCCGGTCACCTGGTTTGTTCGGCGGCAGAGAAAAGGTTTTGACAGCGCAGGGTGTTGTCGTTTCAGCCGGTGCGCTGGGTACCAACCACTTGTTGGCAAACTGTAAGCACAGTGGATCATTGCCAAACATCAGTGACCGGCTTGGCAAGCTGGTCCGAACCAATAGCGAATCGATTTTGGGTGTCACCATGCCCGACGATTCTCTCGAGCTGTGGAATAGCGTTGCAATCAGCTCGAGTATTCACACCGATGCAGATACCCATATCGAAGTTGTCACCTACGGTGAAAGGGGTGATCTCCTGAGCATGATTATGACGTTGATAACGGGTGATGGCACACGCTACACACGCGTATTCGCCTTGCTCCGAAATGCCATACGTCATCCGCTCGACTTTCTTAAAACCTGCTGGCCATTTGGCTGGTCAAGACGGTCGATCGCTTTACTCGTGATGCAGAGTCTCGATAACGCGATCTCTTTTCGTGCGAAGAAGCGCTGGTTTGGAAAAGGCGTACGCTTGAGTACCGAGCAGGATCCCGAGAGACCAAACCCTACCTACATCGATGCCGGCAACAAAGCGGCGGCCTGGATTGCAGAGCAAACGGGCGGGGTTGCCCAGATCGGCTTGCTGGAAGCTGTTGCAAATATTCCTACCACAGCGCACATACTTGGCGGCGCTGCGATTGGAGCGGATGCGGAGCACGGTGTCATTGATGTCCAACAGCGAGTTTTTGGCTACGAGAACTTGATGATCTGTGACGGCTCTGCGGTACCGGCTAACCCGGGCGTCAATCCGTCGCTCACGATCACCGCGATGACGGAACGTGCGATGTCGAAAGTACCGGCAAAATCGCAACGCAGCGACTAGGTGACTTCCTCGTCTTCCTGGAGTATCTCTTCCTCATAAATGTGCGATGCGGTTTGGGTAGCAGCGAGTGCGTCGCTGAATGAGATCGGGTGGTCGATATCGGTGACTTCGCTTTGCGTCGTTCGGAACAGGATGTAAAGCGCTGCCACGCCGTGCGTGATGGCGGCATAGACAAACAGGTAACCGTCGTTGCGGAAGGTCATCAAAGCCGACGCGATGAACGGTCCGATTGTCGCGCCAACCCCATACATCAGTAACAAGCCGCTCGATACCGTAACGTACTCGTGTGATTCCGCATGATCGTTCGCATACGCGACCGAGACCGTATACAGCGGGAAGGCGAGTGCTCCCCACGCTGCGCCGAGGATATTCACCGTCAGAAATGACATTTCGCCAGGGTACAGACCGAGAGCCAGGCCGACGGCGCAACCAGCGATCGTGACGGCGATAAGGGTTCCGCGACGACTGTATTTGTCTGACAGCAGGCCAATAGGCCATTGTAAAACGGCACCGCCGACAACCGCTGAGGTCATAAACCAGGCGGCGAGTGAGGTGCCTTCGGATATGCTGCCTGTGAAGACCGGCGCCAGCGACCAGAACGCGCCGTTCGCGAGTCCGGCGAACAGGCAACCGATGGATCCCGACGGCGACACTTTGAAGAGTCTTGGGATATCGATCGATGCGGACTGCGGCAGCTCTGGTGAAGGAGCTTTTGATAGTGCTATCGGCACCGCTCCGATCGAAACCAGCACAGAGGCGATCAGGAACAACTCGAAATCAGCTGGGTCGTACAGCAAGGTCAGCATCTGTCCGATCGCGAAAACCGTTAGCGTAATCATCGCGTAGGTGGAAAACACGATGCCGCGTGTTTGGTTACTGGAGCGTTCGTTAAGCCAGCTTTCGATTACAACGTATAGCACCGCAAAACAGAACCCGGTAACCAGCCGCAGCAATCCCCAGGCAACCGGTTGAACGACCAGAGCATGTACTAACGGCGACGCTGACGCGAGTGCACTCATCGCGAGGAACACACGCACGTGCCCGACCCGACGTACCAAATCGCCGCCTTTCAGGCAGCCGAGCGTGAAGCCAACGAAATAGGCCGCACCCATGGCGGCAATCGCAAAAGTTGGAAAGGCCTCGAGAGACGCTCGCACTGGCAGCAAGGTGCCCTGCAGGCCCTGACCGGTCAGCAAAATGGACGCGCTGATCAGTAGAGCGGCGACGGGTGCGAGCGTATTTTTCATCGCCGGATTATACAGGTAGTTTCGACCGGCTTTCGCGCCAAATGATTAATAGATTTGAGGCAATAACCACGGCGGCACCGGTCAGCACGGCGGGCAGGGGCAACTCGTTCCAGATCATCCAGCCAAACAAGGTTGCCCAGATGATGCCGGTGTAATTAAAAACGCTGACGACGGCAGCCGGGGCATGCCGGTAGGCCACTGATAGCATCCATTGTGCGGCAGCGCCCGAAAAGCCGACACCGATAAGAAGTGGAACCTCGCCCATTGTCGGGGTAACAGCAACAAAGGGCATTGCTACCGCTGTTAGCAGCGTGCCAACCATGAAGAAATACAGGCTGATGGTCTCCGGGCTTTCGTAGCGGCCGAGATAGCGCAAGATGATCTGCAGCGTTGCGTGCAGCAGGGCAGCGCAGAGCGCGACCAGGATTCCGAGTGTGTAAACGTCGCCGGTTGGACGCACCATGATGATGACACCCACGAAACCGATGGCAACCGCAGACCAGCGGTACGGGCCAACGGTTTCTTTGAGAATAATGACCGCCAGGATGGGAATGAAAAGCGACGAAGTAAACAGCAGCGCTGTGGTGTCGGCCAACGGCATCAACGAGTAAGCAAGAAACGTGACGGTGAGGCTGATGGCGCCGAGCACCGCACGAAAACCGACCAGGGCGGGTTTGGTGTTCAATTTCAGGATTTCACGGCGGCCAAGCGCAAACACGACGAAGAGAAACGGCAGGCTGCCCAACAGGTTTCGATAGAACGCTATTTCAATAACGGAATGATTCGCGCTCAATAGTTTGGCGAGCAGCACCATAATCGAAAACATGAAGTGCGCGCCGACCGCCGCGGCCATGCCAAGGATGACGTTCTCGCGTTCCCGCGTCACGCGTTATGCGACGCTGTACAAAACGTTCGTTCAGGTGCCTTCATCAGTGGTGAACTCAAGCGTCGATGTTGGGCGCAGTTTATCCAAAAGAGACCGTCGGTGCGCGCTGTTGCGTAATAAGCTGGGGTATTCAGTATGAGTCTTGATCGTAATTCCGGAGTCACAGCCGATTCGAACCCCGAAGAGAGTTTTTCAGGTTAGGCAAGACCTTCACGGTCGGGTAGGATGAACGTCTCATCCAATGGGTAGAACGAAATGCTGAAGATCTGTTTGCTTTCGCCCAAAGGTCCGCTCTACCGTCATCGGGGCGGCATCTTTCGCAAATCATTGCGCTACTCGCCGTTAACGCTGCCGACTCTTGCGGCGCTCATTCCCACAGATATTGAACACGAGTTAACGTTATTCGACGAAGGTATTGAGGAGATACCCGCCGACCTTGATGCCGACATAATTGGCATTACTGTGATCACCGGCACGGCGAAAAGATCATACGAAATCGCCGCACAGTTTCGGGCACGTGGCATTACGGTTGTGCTTGGCGGCCCGCACATCACCCTGGTGCCTGATGATGCGAAACCTCATGCAGATGCCATCGTCGTCGGCTACGCAGAAGATACCTGGCCACAGTTATTGCGCGATTTTCAAAAAGGTGCATTGCAGCCGCGGTATACGCAATCTCCGGATCTAAGCCTTGCCGGCCGACCTCGTGCGCGGCGTGATCTGATCCAGAGTAACCGCTACGCCAAGACGCACGTTTTTGAGGCCACTCGCGGCTGTGTGCATCGATGCGATTTTTGTGTCGTGCCCTTCGCCTGGGGACGCAAGCCATACCAAAAACCGGTCGCTGAGGTTATCGATGAGATTCGCTCTACCGGAGCAAGAAGGGCAATTTTTGTCGATCTGAACCTGGTCGCGGACAAGGACTATGCGACTGAACTCTTTGAGGCCCTTATTCCCCTGAAGCTCATATGGGCCGGCCTGGCCACTAATTTGCTCGCCCGCGACGAGCAACTTCTTGATCTTTGTGCCCGGTCTGGCTGCAAAGGAATATTGGTAGGCCTTGAGTCGATCTCCCAGCAAGGGCTTAAAGACATACACAAAGGCTTCAACACGCCGGAGTTGTACGCTGAATGGATCGAGAATTTTCACGCTCACGGAATCGCGGTCAACGGCACCTTCGTTTTTGGCCTTGATGACGATACGCCTGAGGTATTTGAGCGCACCGCTGAATTTGTCATTGATACCGGCATAGACCTGCCGCGATTCGCCATCCTCACGCCGTTTCCGGGCACGGCTCTTTACAAGCGGCTAGAGAATGAAGGTCGCATTACGACCCGGGATTGGGAGCTTTATGATGGCCAGCACGTGGTATTCAAGCCTGCACAAATGAGCGCCGACGCTCTGCAAAAGGGCAACATGGCCACCTGGCGAAAGGTCTATGGATACCGTTCGATAGCACAACGAATGCGTCATACACCTGTCTCCAAACTGATGTTTCTTGGCGCAAATATGGGCTATCGTTTTTACGCCAATCGACTCGACCAGTTTTACAATTGCGACTGGCGTTTGATGGCCTCGCCGGTAGCATTGCGCTCTCAGGAGAGTCGTTGATCATGCCCGGAACGGAATTCAGGCTGACGTTGATCCATCCCTGCGTTGGGCGCTGGGCCGGCGACAAGAAATACATCCGCAGTTGGCAGATGGAACCGCTGGCACCGGCAGTACTCGCCGGCTTGACGCCGCCTGATATCGATATCCAGTTTTATGACGACCGGCTTGAGGCAATACCGTTTGATGAATCGACAAACCTCGTCGCGATCAGTATCGAAACCTATACCGCGCGCCGAGCCTACCAAATTGCAAGCGAATACCGGAGCAGGGGCGTCCGTGTTGTTCTCGGCGGCTTCCACGCAACGCTCTGCCCTGAGGAAGCGGCCCTGTATGCCGATGCTGTTGTTATCGGTGAAGCTGAAGCCCAATGGGCCGCGCTAATAGACGATGCCCGTCACGGCACGTTGAAGCAGTTTTACCGGCAGCCAGAACGGCCACCGCTGGATAAGACCCGTCTGGACAGAAGTATCTTCCTTGGCAAACGCTACTTGCCGATTACACTTATTGAAGCCGGACGCGGCTGCCACTTTCGCTGTGAGTTTTGTGCGGTGCAGTCCTATTTCAACGCAACCCAGGTGCGTCGACCCATCGACCACATACTCGAGGAAGTGCACAACACCCGGAAACGGGGCGGGTTTTATTTCTTTGTCGATGACAACATCACGTCGAATTTTGACGAAGGTAAGGAATTGTATCGGCAACTGGCCAAGTACAAGATTCGCTGGGTTTCCCAGGCAAGCATCAACGCGGCCCACGACGAGGAGTTTTTGCAACTCATTTCCAGGAGTGGCTGCGAAGGCTTACTGGTTGGTTTCGAGAGTCTGAATCGCGAAACACTCCGGCAAATGAAAAAGAAGTTCAACACGATGGGTGGTGGATATGAAAAAGCTTTAAACAATCTGAATAAATACAACATCCGGCTTTATGCGACGTTCGTATTTGGCTACGACCAGGACACCGCCGAAACCTTTGCTGCGACTTTGGAGTTCGCAAACAGACACAAATTCTTTATGGCCGCGTTCAACCACCTCACCCCGTTTCCCGGTACGCCACTTTACAAACGCCTGGAGGAACAAGGGCAGCTACTTTACGACGCATGGTGGATGGACCCGGCGTATTCCTATAACAAAATGCCGTTCAAACCTGCTTTGCTCGAGCCGGAGGAACTGCAACAACTTTGCATCGAAGTTCGAGCTCAATTTTACTCCACGAGGAATATCTTGCGGCGTTTCACTAACCCGGTAAATCGCTCGAACTTCTTTATGGCGCGTCAATACCCGCTTATTAATTTCATGATGCGGCGTGAAGTACACCAGCGCAACGATTTGCCACTCGGCGACGAGGGATGGAATGGCTCGCTGGTGCCGCAGCGGGAGTGTGCGTGACGAGGGCTGTGTGATGTCGGCTAATCTGGAGTTCGAATTAGCGACAGCCAGTACTGAGGGCGATTTTCGCCAGCTGCTCAGAGAAAATGCCCTCGCTGGCAATATCAATCTTTTACTCACAAGAGAACCGGACGCATTTCATGCGGCGGCGATTTCAGGTGACCACTACGAGCTGATGCTCGCTTACCGGCAGAACCCTCGGCAACTCGTCGGTGGCGGCGCACGATTCGAACTTGATGCTTACGTCAATGGAGACATCACACGCATCGGTTATCTCGGCGAGCTGCGTGTGCACGGCGGATTTCAAAAGCGCAGGACCTTGCTGCTGGAAGCGTATCGCGCAATGCGCAAACGTCATGAGGCTGGCAATGCCGCCGCCTACATAACCACGATTATTTCGGACAATAAATCGACTCGCCGTCTACTCGAAGCGGGCCTCTCCGACATGCCGACCTACCAGCCGCTGGAGGAAATGGTGACGTTGACGATTCCTGCACGTCAGGCGGCGAAAGCCCGTACTCCGTCCATTCAGGTTGAACAGGACCCTGCTATACGGATCGACGAACTTGCTGAACGGCTAAGCGCAAGCGGCCGCGACTACCAGTTTCACCCGGTTTGGACTACCGAGACCTTGCTATCTCCTGAGCGTTGTCGCGGTATTTCCCCCTCGGATTTCTTTGTCGTTAGGGATGGCGACCGCATACAAGGTGCGCTGTGTTTGTGGGATCAGCGCGCGTTCAAACAGTCCGTTGTGGCTGCCTATTCAAGGCAATTGGCACGGGCACGACCATTTTTTAATCTCGTCGCACCGCTACTGCGACAACCACGCTTGCCGCCGCCGGGGCAGCAGCTGGAAAGTGCTTTCCTGTCACACCTGTCAGTGGACCCCGATGACGAAGCGACACTGCTCGCACTCGTGCGGAAAGCTGGCGAAAGCGCAGTCAGTCGTGGAATCAACTACATCATGCTCGGTCTCGCTGGCAGAAGTCGATTTTGCGAGATGTTGCAGAAGCGGTTTTCCTGCCACCGCTATGCAAGCATGATCTATCTCGTTTACTGGCAAGATGGCCGTGAATTCGCGTGTAAGATAGATGACCGCATACCGCATCCGGAGATGGCTATTCTGTGAAGGGACAATTTCTTAAGCGCAGCGTCATAAGCGATGCGACGAAAGCGCAAATGTACCGGTTGTTCTGTTCGCAGTTCGAAAATGTGTCGATGCAGCAGTTCGTCGCCGACCTTGACGAGAAGAACTGGGTATTGCTCCTGCACAACAAGTCGGGCGACCTGATCGCTTTCTCCAGCATGCATGTCTATGAGACACAGATCGGCGACCGCAACGTAACGCTCGTGTATTCCGGTGACACCACCGTTGACAGCAGCACCTGGAGCGACTCGGCTCTCAGCTACAACATCATGGGCGCATTTTCCTGGTTGCAGCGCCACTACAATACCGATCACCTTTACTGGTTTTTGCTCGTATCCGGTTATCGAACGTATCGGCTTTTGCCAGTATTCAGTGAGTATTTTTATCCGCGATTCGACGCACCAACACCACAGTCGATCCAGGTCATGATGAATGCGATGGCAAGCGAACGCTTCGGCAGTAATTACGACGCCGAGTCGGGTATCGTTCGTCTTGATGTTCCATCAGTACTTAAAGACGGGTATATCGACATTCCTGAAAATCGACTGGCTGATCCGAACGTCGCTTTTTTTGCCGAACGCAATCCGGGACATCTGCAAGGCGACGAATTACTTTGCTTTGCTGAGCTTGCGGAGAGCAAGCTCACGCGACTTGGCAAACGAATGTGGCAAAAAGGTCAGAAGCTGTTTCCGGATGACGCATGAAGTTTTCTGCCACACTCGGAAACGTCAGTTGGCTGGCAGCCAGTCTTCCCGAGTACCGGCGATTCAAGCGCGACAGTCTGAATCTCGAGAGAACCCAACGACGTCGACTTAATGAATACCTGCGGCGCAATGCGGATACTGCCTTCGGCTTGCAGCACAATTTCGCGGGCATCGGCAGCTGGGAAGAATATACAGAGCAGGTGCCGATTCGCAGTTACGATGACTTTGAGCCGTGGATTTCGCGAATTGCAGCAGGCGAACAACAGGTCTTGACGCAAGACCCTGTGCGGCTATTCGAGCCTTCCAGTGGCTCATCCGGCCCGGCGAAACTAATACCCTACACGCAGTCGTTGCAGAACGAGATCCGGCGGGGCGTCGCAGCGTGGTCGGCGAACAATTTTCTTTCTCAACCAGAATTGCTGACCGGACGATCCTACTGGTCGTTAACACCGCAAATGGACGCTATTGAGAATAGTGACTCATCCATACCTGTCGGCTTTGACGAAGACAGCGCCTACCTCGGTGGGGTAACGCGACATCTGATCAATCGCACTCTGGCGACAAAATCAGCATTGCGGCTGGTGAGTGATATGGATGTGTTTTGGCACTTGACGCTGCTGATGCTGCTGCAATGCCCGGATCTGCGATTTATTTCGGTTTGGCACCCCTCATATTTCGGCCTTCTCATTGAGCGCATGCGAACGAGCTGGCCCCGCTTGCTGCAGGACCTTGAAGCCGGTTATGAGATCACAAATCCCGCTGTGCGGATTCCCCGGGACCCGGCGCGTGGGCGCGACCTGCGGTCAATCGGATGCGACAATCTGCACCTGATTTGGCCCAGGCTGAGCACGATAAGTTGCTGGACCGACGGCCACGCGGCAACTTATATACCGCAGCTGCGCGAACTCCTGCCCAATGTGACTCTTCAGGCTAAAGGGCTTGTGGCGACGGAAGGATTCATTAGCCTTCCATTCGATAACTTGCGGCCCCTGGCCGCGCGCAGTCATGTCTTCGAGTTTCTGGACAGTAGCGACAAACTATTCGCACCCTGGCAACTCGAGAAAGGCAAGGAATATTCGGTGGTCATCACTACCGGTGGCGGTCTCTATCGCTACCGCCTGGGCGATCGCATCCTGGTTGATGATTTCTTCGGTGAGTTGCCATGCTTCTGCTTCGTGGGCAAAGAAGATCAGGTGGTCGATTTCTATGGCGAGAAGCTGAATGAGAATTTCGTTGCCACTGTGCTCTCTGAGGTACTTGGAAAAAGCGATCTTGAGCCGCGTTTTTCCCTGCTCGCTCTCGAGGACACACTCACGCCTCCGGCCTATGTAGCCTATCTGGAACTCGACGGTGATATACCCGACTCACTGGCAGCGCAAATTGATCAGGCGCTGCGCGATAATCCACACTACGATCTTTGTATCCGGCTCGGCCAGCTCGCAAATGCAGAGGTCAGGCGAGTCCGGAGCGACGCCTTTAAGCGTTACTCACAACGACTCTCGAAGATGGGAATGCGCTTGGGCGACATCAAACCAACACCGCTCAGCAAGCATAGTGGATGGCACCAGTGGTTTGGCATAGAGAACTAAGCGGCTCGACCGGTCAACAGTCGTGTCGGCAATAGTCGCAGCGCAGCAGGAACTAACAAAAGATCCGCCACCAGTGCAACGACAATGATCAGCGCGGTTATTCCGCCGATTTGGCGGCTCGGCATGAAACTACCAAGCAGTAATACGGAAAAGCCAACCGTCAGTAACAATGAAGTTACGACAATTGGACGGCCGATGTCAGCCACGGCGCGATTAATAGCGACCGCAATATCCGATGTATTACAAAGCTCGCGACTAATAGCGGTCATGAAGTGCACCGTATCGTCGACGACAATGCCCAGCGCGACCGCCGTAACCATGACAGTGCCGGGATTCAGGGCGACACCGAAATACGCCATTGCGCCAAGCCCAACAAGCAGCGGAATCAGATTGGGGATCAACGACAGCAGACCGAGTGCCGCAGAGCGCATTAGCAGAAACATGAGAATTCCGATGACGAGCAGTGCAACGGAAAAGCTCTCAATCTGGCTGCGGATCACATAGTCCTGCATTTTTCCGACGAGCACCGCGTACCCGGTCATCCGTATCTGCAGCTCATCGTCAGCAAACTTATCTTGCAGCAGAGTTCGTATGGCGGGTGTCTGCTGGACGACATTTTGTGCTCGATCGACGGGAATGCGGGCAGAAATTCTTGCGCTTGAAAAATCTCCCTGAACCCAGTCATCCAGCTGTCCCTCCCTCTGAATGCTTTCGAGCATTGCATCAGTCAAGAATTGCGATTGCGGCAGTGAGTATCCGTCGGCGCCCGCGTCACGGGCGATGCGTGTGGTCTCCTTTACTACACCGACTATCGAAATAGTCCGGGTAATGTCGGTGTTTTGCACAAGCCAGGTCTCGAAATCATCCAACCTCCTCAGCATGGCCGGTGAGTTCAGATTCCCCCTTGGCGCCGAAACCAAAAACTCCATAGACAGGCTGCCACCGAAGGCTTTATCCACCTTTGCAGTCGCCGCACGATACGGGTCGTCCGCAGGAAACCAGGTGAGCGGATCAACCCCGACCGTGATTCGGGTTGCTGACCAGCTACAGGCTACGACCAGTAGTAGCGACACGGCTACAATCGTCTTTGGCCGCTGCGCTGACCACCCGGTTACGCGTATCAGCAGCGCCGTCAGTACACTGCTTGTGCTACCAGCCCTGTCCCGGTCTGCTGTTGGAATGATCAAAAGCAAGGTCGGGACCAATGTGAAGCTGATAACAAACGCGGCGAAAACACCGATGGCTGCTACGACGCCGAACTGCCGTACCGGTGCAATATCACTGACCAAGAGTGCCAGCAAGCCGATCACGGTGGTTACCGTGGTAAAGAAACAAGGCCGTAACAATCGCAGCAGACTGTTGCGTACTGCACCGCGGCGATCTTGTCCCGCAGCAATTTGCTGGCGAAAACAGATAACCACATGAATGGTATCTGCGACCCCCACAGCCAGAATTAATGGCATCAACATTGCCGACAGCATCGTCATTTGCCAATCCGCTACGCCCATAAAAGCGAAGCTCCAGACTACGGCTATGGTGACAACGGTGAGCGGTAGCAATGACAACCAGATACTACGCAACACAGCAAAGGTGAGCGCCAGGATAATAAGAACCATAACAGGTACGAGAACACGCATATCCCTTTGGTTCTTGGCTTGTCCGGCCTTGCCGATTACCGGCGCGCCACTCAGGACAAAACTAACGCTTGTGTTGTCAGTTTCCCGTTCGGCAATGTCGTTGAGCGCTGCAACGAAGCGGCCCTTCACCTCAGCACTTTCACCAGTGCGGGCAAGATGGACAACAATAGCGGCACCGGTGCCATCCGATGAAACCAGCGTTCCGTTAAGAACCGGGCTGGCCATGACTGTTTCGCGAAACTGCGGGTCGAGAAAACCGTGTTCCAGTCGCGCTGCCAGCGCGGAGCGAGTGATTGAATTGACTCGATAGGTGTGTTCAAGCTCTGCTGCGGCGGTCGAAATTCGATCGACAACGGACAAACTGACTTTGTCGAATATGTCCTCGTGAAAGACACCGACAACCACAATCTGATCAGCCTGAAATTGTTGCGAAAACTGCTCATAAATAATGAGCTCCGGATCATCATCGGAAAACCACAGTTCGAGAGCATTGTCGAAGTGGACCTGTGAAACCGGCAATACGGCGGCGACGGTGAGCAGGCCTACGACCGCGGCCAAATAACGGCGCCGTTCAAGAATGAATGTGGTGATGTAGTCAGTCACCAGACACTGCGTTCCACACATCGTCCACCATCATCATTATTCCTCGGGCTCGACTATCCTCTATTTCCGCTTGATTTCATGTTTGTATGACGTGAGCCCCGACTCGCCATAGCGAATCCGGTGCACGGCAAGATATAGAATTGTTGGCACGGCGATGAGGGCGACACCGCCGGTCAGGCCAATGCCCCAGTACAGTGCTGAACTGTGCTCCGTCAACAAAAGACTCTCTGCCGTCTTTACCATGGCGCCATGCACCGCACCCATACTGCCAAACAGGACAGGCGCATAATCAGTTACTGCCTCCTCGGCAGATGCGCCGTCCGCGATTCGCTTTGTGTAAATCGAAATAAAGCCCGATTTGATCGCGTAGGTTTCGTACCACCAGTTCCAGAAACCGAATACCGATCCGACAATAAAGGCGGCTGTCAGAACACTTCCGACACCGGTTTGATCGACCGGTATCAGGCGTAATGACAGATAGGCAAAAAGCCCTGTCGCCGTGCCAATTACAAAGCCATGATGCGGCCGTAGCCCCCTAATGGTCGGCCAGGTGTTCATTTCCCATAGCTGCAATCGCACAATGCCGATAATCACGAAAATGTAATAGGCAATGACCGGGACGAAGATCACCAATGCTGTAACTGCATGATCGCCGCCCAGGCGGCCTAACCACAGCCAATAGACGAATGGAAAAACGAGCACAGGTACGACAAATTGATAAATCTGGTAGAAGCGATTCATTCTCCTGACCCGCCGAGCGCTCGTTTTTGTTTTCGATAGATTTCGCGGCGTGACACGAAATTGGAAAGCAAATACACGCCTGCGCGAAACGGTGTCCGGCTGTTGGTGCGGCGGTCACCGAGACGGATGCATATCGACTTGAATGTGTTGAACTTTTCGCGAGCGGAAAAACATCCTTTGGTCAGCTCATCGGCCGTCATATTCAAGGGCTGCATCGTCGCATCGCCGTACTTGAAATCAGGATCCAGCCACCAGCGATCATGCAACAGACGGCCCTCGCGCTGCATCTGATCGAATAATGGTGCGCCTGGAGTCGGTGTCAATGGATTGAAGTTGGCGAGTATGAATTTGTGTCTGATCGCAAAATCAACAGCGGCGTCAAAACTCTCAACCGTGTCGTTGTCACAACCGAAAACAAATGTGCCATACAGCATTATTCCCGCGTTCTGAAAGACTTCGATTGCATCATCATAAGACTGCCACTTGACGTTCCAGCCCTTTTTGATTTCCTTAAGGCTGGCAGGGTCAAGAGACTCGATGCCTATCAACGCGCTGATACACCCGCTCTTTGCCATTAACTGAACCAGATCAGCGTCTCTTGCGACATCAATCGAAACCTGACAGGACCATTTTATATTCAGGGGGATCAGTGCCTCGAATAACGCTCTGGCCTTTTCAACATTAACAAAAATATTGTCGTCGACGAGAAAGATATGCTTGCGTCCGGACCGTCTAATGTCCTCAACGACATCCGCTACCGGGCGTTGCCGCAGGTTGTTTCCGTAGAACGCGCGGATCGAACAAAAAGAACAGTTAAATTTGCAACCCCGGCCGTATTGGACCAAAGCCATTGGGGCGTATTTTTTTCCTTTGAAAATCGATCTGTCCGGAATGACGTTCGCAAGGTCCGGGAATTCGGCACTCTGATAAACCTTCGCCAAACAATTGTTCTTCGCGTCTTCGAGGATTTGGCCCCAGACTCCTTCAGCATCGCCTTGTACTACTGCGTCCGCATGCTGCAAAGCTTCATCCGGCAAAAATGTCGGATGATAGCCACCAAACACGACCGGGATTCCGAGTTCGCGATACTGTGCCGCTATCTGATAGGCCCGCCGAGCGGTATAGGTCTCGACAGTCATTGCTACGAGGTCAGTTTCTGCGTCGATCGGTATTGGTTCCAGACGTTCGTCGTAAAAACTTGTTTCGACATTGTCAGGTGTCAGCGACTTTAGAATCGCAAAACACAGCGGTTCCATCGCATCAGACGAACGGTCGTCGTACAAGTTTGGGCGGATGAACCTAACCTTCATGGGTATTGCGAGCTCCAGCGAATATGCCCCTCTCGACAAGCAGTTTAGCAGGCCATGATCGTTGATCAGGTAATCCTTGCAAATTCTTTAATGCTAGAGGCACTATCAAAAGCATGCCGAAGCCATCCCCATCTGCAATAAGCAGCAAGTGGAAAACCTATTTTTACTGGGTTTTCTGGATCAGCATTGCTTTTTTCACGGTTTATCCGCTGTGTAACTGGCTAACGTCAAAACGTGACAGCACCTTTGACCTTTACCTTAGCTTTGAACTGCATGCTCCGTTTGTGCCCGAATTCATCTGGGCTTACTTGTCGTTGTACGTGTTGTTCATTATTCCGCCGTTCTTTCTGGGCCGTTTACAACTGGAGATTCTTGGCAAACAGTTGCTTGCGGCAACGATATTGTCGGGAGTCGTTTTTCTGTTGTTTCCGGCGACCCTTGGCTTCGAGCGCAGCAGTCCATTAGACCCATTCTATAGTGCGCTTTTTGACAATCTTTTCGCGGTGGATTTGCCACACAATATGGTGCCCTCGCTCCACGTCGCCTTCAGTGCCTTGATTCTGCTCACTCTGGCAAAATACGTCGAGCACATTTCTGCCAAGGCCATTTTTCGGATATGGCTTGTGATAATCTGCGTGTCAACAATTCTCGTACATCAGCATCACATGCTCGACGTGGCCACGGGATTGTTAGTGGCCATACTTTTCAATCGTACTATCGGGAAAGGTGGACATCATGTGTAAACGTCTTTTCGCTATTTTGTTACTCATCAGCAGTCCTGTGCTCGCGGCACAAGAAGCCAATCACGCAATTCACGAAGAGTTACGCGGCGTGTTAAGTGGCATACAGGATGCGGTCAATGCTCAGGATTACGGCAGCATCGCGCCGTACTTTCATGAGAACCTCAGCATCACAACAATTAATCAGGAAGTCATTTCTACGCGCGCCGAGATAGAACCTTATTTCGACAAGTGGTTTGGCGAAGGCGGGTATCTGAAGACGCTCAGGATGTCACTTGATGCCGATGACCTCACAGAATTTTACGCCGATACGACATTTGGCATCGTGCGCGGCTCTGGTGAGGAAGATTACGTGCTGTCTGACAGTCGTTCCTTCCCCATGAAGACTCGCTGGACCGCGACCGTCATCAAGGATACTGACGGGAAGTGGCGAATTTTGACGCTGCATATAGGCACCGATTTTCTTGACAATCCAATCCTGGCAGTCGCTGAAAACTCTACAAAATACTTCGCGATGGCCGGTGGCGCCGCGGGACTCGTGCTCGGACTACTGATTATGTTTTTGTGGGGTCGCAGCAGAAAGGCCGCGTAATCAGGGGAATTTCAACGTAGCTGGCGCCCCCATGGGTGGCGCCGGTCGCGCACCGCCCCAAAGTCGAAAATAAATGCGCCAGAACGTTGGTTGAGGTTGCTCCGGGTCCACCAATTCGGGCAAATACACCCACGGTGCGCGTGGGTGGCAGTGGTGCGCCAGATGATAGTGGTAGTTCAGCGCCAGACCGCGCGTGAGCGGCAGCGCTTTGAGATTCCATGCACCGTGAATCACGTCGCGAGGACTCCAGGCATGGTCGACATATTGCAGCGCCGACCAATGCAGGGCAAAGGCCCAGTAGCATAAGAGCCAGCCCTGCCACGTCAGATCCAGAAGCAACCACAGGGCAACGTGATAGCTAAAGGCGTAAAGGCATTCAAACCAGATCTTCAATCCTGAATGCTGTGCAATGTCGCGTATGTAGGGTTCGAAGCCCAGCTGGCGCGCAGGCCCCTCGATGAAGGCGCGTGAGGTATACAGCCAGGGCGCCACAAGATAGATAAGGTTGCTTACAGGAATGCTGAACCAGTAAAAACCCAGAAGATTGCCGGCGTAGACCTGGAAATTACGCTGCGCCTTGGATTGGTTCGGCAAGTAGTAGTCGTATAGCTCTTCGTCGGTGCGATTTCGCCGATGATGTCCAAGATGTGCAATTTTCTGCAGCGTGAATGAGGTAGGCAATGCCGGTGAGCACAAGGTACCGAAAATGTCATTGCGCGTGCGGTTGCTGGAGAAGACACCGTGAACGGCTTCGTGCATTAGCGAAAACGGCGTGTGATTGACCAGCGAAAATGCCCAGGCTGCTAACAATGCCCAGCCAATCGAACTGTGAGATGCAATCCACAAGAGTCCCCATGTCGCGGGAAGTGCGAGCATAAATATTGCGATATTGCGTTTCTCAGGTATCTCGTATGTTGCGTTGTCGGGCATAGCAAGCGCGCTCATTTCAGACCGAATCGCATACCGTGTTTTTGATACACCTCACTGCGGAAAATTGAGCTGTATTTCCAGTAAACGGCAACACGTTGCAGCGTACGCAAGTTCGTCTTGAGGTCGGAGAAGCGATGAAACATTGACGGAATGCTGTTGAATTTCTGGCGGGCAGCGTGACAGGCGTTTGTTAACTCATCCGGCGTCATATTCTTTGGCACAAAGGCCGCGTCATTAAAACGATAGTCGGGATGCAACCACCACTTGTCGTCGTATAGCAGTCTTCCTTGCTGGCGCAATTCCTCGTAATGCGGTGTTCCCGGATACGGCATGAGGATATTGAACGCGGCCAAGGTAAAACGATTCTCAAGAGCAAAATCGAGCGTTGCCATAATGGAATCATAGGTATCATTATCGTAGCCCAGCGTAAACGCGGCCCAGGTCTGCATACCGTTCGCTCGCAGCACTTTTATCTCGTGCTCGTAATTCGAGAACGCTGATATATTTGGCGACTTCTTCGTTTCCTTCAGGCTATCGAGCGTGATCGATTCAAATCCGGTGACATTGCCAAGACATCCGCTGTCGGCCATCAGCTTCATGAGGCCTTCATCTTTTGTTACGTCAAGACTTGCCTGACTGACCCAGCTTATGCGCATTGGAATCAATGCGTGACACAGTTCTTTCAGCGCCTTTGGGTGTGACGCAATATTATCGTCAACAAAAAAGAACAGTCGTCGGTCCTGTGCTTCAATCTCACGTAACACTTCATCTATCTGGCGAACATAATGGGTGCGGTCGAAATATTGAGTAACAGCGCAAAACTGGCAGGTAAATCGGCAACCACGAATATATTGCAGCAGGGTTACCGGCAAATAGCCTTTTCCCTTAAACAGATCTCTCCGTGGCAACACGCCACCAATTTGACCGATGCCCGGTGGACCGCGATAGACTTTTTGTAATTTGCGGCGACGAGCATCCTCTACTACCTGTGCCCAGACAGTTTCTGCATCGCCAATGAAGATGCTGTCCGCATGCTCTTGGGCTTCTTCCGGAATGAGCGTCGGGTGCATTCCGCCGAGAATGACCTGCACACCACGTTGGCGGTATTCCTCGGAAATTTCGTAGGAGCGGCGGGCGGTGTAACTCTCTACGGATATCGCAACCAGATCGGTCGGCTCGTCGAAAGGGATGGTTTCCATTCGATCGTCAAATAACTCGCATTCCACGTCCGGCGGCGTCATGCCAGCCAACACCGCGAGCATCAGCGGCTCCATGCGACCGTGATCAATGTATAGGCTATGTTCGCGCCGGCCTATATTTGGCTTGATGAAGGTGATCTTCACGTCGTTGCCCTCGGTACAAGGCGTAGGGCCCCACCCTAGCGTGCATCATGGACAGACATCAAGTCGTATCAGTCGGATTATCCATCCGCGAAATCCAGACCGCCCAGGCGTTCGCCCAGAACGAACTTTTGCGATGCTCTGAAGTCTCATATTCGGGACTCCAATTGTTTCAGTCGCGCGATTATGGCTTTACAATAGGAGCTTGATTAAACGCACACATGGAAGTTGAGAAATCATGAAATTTGGTCTTCTTGCAGCCCAATCCCTCCTCGGAACTGTACGGTTGGCGATAAAAGGGACAATCCTGGCCTCAATGTTGTCGCTCGCTGCGTGCGGCGGTGGCGGTGGCGTGTCCATACCCATACCCGATGGCGGTGGGTCTGGATTCCAGCCCGGCGTTTTTCTGGACTCCGATACGTATGCCGCGCAGTGCCAGGCGCCCCGCAGTGGTATCAATCCGGCGACAAACCAGTCGTATCCGGATATACAGGGAACAACGACTGACGAAAATAACTACCTGCGTTCGTACAGCAACGAAACCTACCTCTGGTACGACGAGATTACAGACCAGGATCCTTCGGCGTACGACGACACGCTGGAATATTTCGATCTGCTGGTGACCGAGGAATTGACGCCGTCGAATCAGCCAAAAGACAAGTTCCATTTCACCTACGATTCGGAAGTCTGGTACCAGTTGTCGCAGGGCGGCGTATCAGCGGGTTACGGCGCACAATGGGCTGTATTGTCACCCACGGTGCCGCGCGACATTCGCGTTGCTTATACGGAGGCCAATTCGCCAGCGACTAATCTTCCGCAGCCACTGGCGCGAGGCGCGATAGTGACTTCCGTCGATGGCTTCGACATAAACACTGATACCCAGGAAGGCATCGACGCGTTGAACGCGGCCCTGTTTCCGTCCGGCGTTGGTGAGGAACACACCTTCGGCATCCTCGACCTTGGTGCGGCCAACGAACGACTGGTAACGATGACCACGGCAAGCATTACGTCCGCGCCTGTGCAAAATGTCGATGTCATCAATACACAAACCGGTGTCGTTGGTTACATGTCGTTTAATGATCATATCGCCACCGCTGAGCAGGCGTTGATTAATGCTGTGAACTTTTTCAATGCCTCAAATAACGGCCAGGGCATTGATGACCTGGTGCTCGATCTTCGCTACAACGGCGGCGGCTATCTGGCAATCGCGAGCGAGTTTGCCTACATGATTGCCGGAGCAGCAGCGACCGCTGGGCAGACCTTCGAAGAAATTCAGTTTAATGATAAGCACCCGGTAACCAATCCAATTACAGGCCGGGCGCTCTCGCCGACGCCGTTTTACAGCCAGACCCTCGGACCACCGTTTAACGCGATACCCGGTCAGGCGTTGCCGACCCTGGACCTGCCGCGTGTGTATGTTATTACGGGCGGAGGTACCTGTTCCGCCAGCGAAGCTATCATGAACGGTCTTCGCGGAATCGATGTAGAGGTTATTCAGATCGGATCGACAACTTGCGGTAAACCCTACGGTTTCTATGCTGAAGACAACTGTGGCACGACTTACTTTACGATCCAGTTCCGCGGCGTGAATGCCAAGAACTTTGGTGACTACACCGACGGGTTTTCGCCGGCCAATACACCGGCCGGTGAAGCGGGTACGGTGATACCCGGTTGCTCCGTAGCCGATGATTTTAACGAGCAGCTCGGTTCGGTACAGGAAGATCGTCTGGCAATGGCGCTCGCTTACCGCGACGGTCAAAGCTGTACGGCGCCTAGCGGCCTGGCATCTGGAGCAGTTCAATTCGCACAGCCGCTGAGGAATGCCAATGTCGTTGTGCCCAAATCGCCGTGGCTCACCAATCGGATATTGCTGCCATGAGTGCTTCAACCATGAAATCCTTGAGTGGCCTGCTGGCGGTGTTCATCGGTTTGGCAGCCTGTCAGACGGTAGCGACGGAATACGATAAACCGGCACGCATTAGCAATCCGGATGAGAGCAGCCGTGCGGCACTGCAAAAAACGGTCAATGCGGCGTTGAATACTGAAGTTGTCCTGGCCAGTGACGCGCTGACCAACAGCAGCCAGCTGTTCATTGAGCGGGTCATGCCGAAGTCCATGGAAGGATCTTTAGCGGGCGGCAGAACGATGGAGATGCCGTTCGAGTTTCGGCTCGTTATCAACGGCGACGACTGCGTTC
Source organism: Gammaproteobacteria bacterium (assembly GCA_009937445.1). GTDB lineage: Bacteria > Pseudomonadota > Gammaproteobacteria > Steroidobacterales > Woeseiaceae > UBA1847. Next base: position 26,168 of record JAACFM010000008.1, read on the forward strand.
TTATAGACAAGCGTGATGACTCGCGTCATGTGCTTCAGGACACGAGCTGTAACGCTGAGGACTAGCCGTCGTCCTTAGCCGGCAAATGCCCCGCCTTCAGAAACAACACAGCACCTTCGTCGCGCGTAACCGCATTGTGCCTGCTCTGGTCCGGGTAACGCACCCAGGTGCCGGCCGGGTAGTCACCGTTCTCGTCTGAAAAACTGCCGGCTATGACGAAGACTTCCTCGCCGCCGTGATGCGTGTGTTCCTTGAAAGGAGTATTCGGCTGCCAGCGAATCAGCATCGTGCGTTCTTCCTCAAACTGATGCAGAAGCGTCGCATTGAGACCGGTCACCGTCTCTGACGGTAGGTCGGTGTCGTGTGTATCCAAAACAACCGGCGTTGTGTCTTTCTTATCAAACTGATGCAGTTTGACTAGAATGGTGCAGCCCTGGTCCCCCACTCGCGGCGAGTGTGATGTGCCGATCGGGTTGCGCACGTAAGTGCCGGCAGGGTAGGTCTGATGCTCATCACCGAACTCGCCCTCAAGTACCAGGAACTCTTCGCCGCCACTGTGAACGTGCGGCGAGAATGTGGTGTTGGGCGCATACCGGACCAGCGACGTTGCACGCGCAACTTCATCGCCAATCCGATCGAGCATCATGCGTTCGACGCCCGGCATCGGTGAGTCAACCCAATCATAGTCCTCGGGCCGGATAACAACTCGTTGCGAAAAATCGGCGTTTATTCGCACGGCTACGCCTGCAGAATCTGCTCGATCAGCGGCTTGTAACGATCGATGAATTTCTCCAGGGCATCACGCGCTTTCGACAAGTGTCTCTCATCCATCGGTAGCGACAGGAACATATCGCCCCGGCCGCAAACTGATACACCTTCAAGAAGCATTTCCATATGGAGTAACGGGCGCAGTGCACGACATCCGGTAGTGATGTCAGATGGCGTCTTCGTCACCTCGCGAGAAAAATGCAGCGCAATCATGGAACCCAGTCCGTTGGCATACATTGCTACGTCTTTCGCGACAAACAGGTCGTTGAGCGAATGACGAAACACCTCGGACTGATCGAAAAAGTCGGCGGCGCGCTGCGGCGTGTAGATCTGGCCCATAGCCGCACTGCCCGCAGCCATGGAGCAGACGTTGTTGTTGAATGTGCCAGGATGGGCGAGGGCGCCTTTCAGTCTCGGGTTAAACCGGTCCATGATCTCGGCACTGCCACCAAAAGCGCCCGTAGGCAGACCGCCCGCGATGAATTTCCCCAGTGTCGTCATGTCAGGTTCGATGCCCGCCATCCCCTGAACACCGGCGGCGCCGAGACGCGCCGTTTTGACCTCGTCAAAGATAAGCAACGCACCGACATCCGTCGTTTTTTGGCGGAGCATTTCCAGAAATGCCTTGTCAGCGAGTATGTTGCCACCCGCACCCAGAACCGGTTCGATAATAACCGCTGCGAGTTCGTCTCCAATCTGGTCGATCAGTTCGGCAGTGCCATCGGTATCATTGTAGTTCGCCAGAACGAAGTCGAAGGGCACATTGAACGCAGAGGGACCACCGAGAAACTTGATGACGCCGCCGTGGTAGGCGTCGTTGAAGGCGAGCACTTTGTCGCGGCCGGTCACAATGCGCGACGTGGTCAATGCCATCAAATTGGCTTCAGTACCGGAGTTACAAAACCGGATCTTGTCAATTGAGGCGAAACGATCGCAGAGCAAACCGGCCAGTTCTCGTTCGTACTTGGTTGGCGCACCCATAACGAACCCGTCATTCAGGGCTGTGTTTATCGCCGACTTGATGATCTCGTTCGAATGACCAAAAAGGCCCGCCGAAAATTCACCGACAAAGTCCACATATCGATGGCCGTCGAGATCGTCTATCTCAGCGCCTTCGCCGCCAACCATGGTCAGTGGGAAAGGATCATAATGCAGCACAGTGCGTGTGTTACCACCGGGGAAGTAACGTTCCGCATCCTTGTCTGCAGCCTGACTTAGAGGATTGAGCGCCGTGTAGCGTGAGCGGGCATCCAAAATGGCTTGATTCAGTGCTTCCATGTCGTTGCCTACCTGAGTGACTCGATGGCGATTGCGATACCTTGTCCGACACCGATGCACATGGTGCAAAGTGCCAGCTTCTTATCTTCACGCTGCAGTTGATCCATGGCGGTAATAGCCAGGCGTGCGCCGCTCATCCCGAGCGGATGCCCCAGTGCGATCGCGCCGCCCCGGGTATTAATTCTCGGATCATCATCAGCGAGCCCCAACTGCCTCGTGCACGCGAGAGCCTGCGCGGAAAACGCTTCGTTGATTTCCAATACATCAAAGTCATCGAGGCTCATACCAAGACGCTGCAACAGTTTATTGGTGGCCGGAACCGGACCAATTCCCATGGTCCTCGGCGGTACACCGGCGACTGCCATGCCGAGAATTCGAGCTTTCGGTTGCAGATTGTGGCGTTTGACGCCTGCAGCCGACGCCAGCAACAGAGCGGCGGCACCATCATTGATACCGGAAGCGTTGCCTGCGGTGATAGTACCGTCGGGAAACAATGGCCTTAGCTGTGCCAGCTTCTCCAGCGACGTTGCACGCGGATGCTCATCGGTGTCGACCAGAATCGGATCTTTCTTGCGTTGCGGCACGCTGACCGGCGTGATCTCGCCGGCGAGACGCCCGTCCTTCTGTGCGGCGGCCGCTTTTTCCTGGCTCCAGAGCGCGAACCGGTCCTGATCCTCGCGACTGATGGAATGCTCACTGGCCAGGTTTTCCGCCGTCTTCGGCATCATGTCCGTGCCGTATTGCTCATCCATCTTGCGATTGATGAATCGCCAGCCCATTGTGGTGTCGTACATTGTTGGTGAGCGGTCAAACGCGCTGCCCGCCTTGCCAACGACAAACGGAGATCGCGACATGCTCTCGACCCCGCCAGCGATCATCAGGTCGCCTTCCCCTGTTTTGATCGCGTTTGCACAAATTCCGATGGCGTTCAGCCCGGAACCACAAAGCCGATTAATCGTCGCGGCAGGCACGTCCAGCGGCAGACCGGCCAGCAGACCACTCATACGAGCGACGTTGCGATTGTCTTCACCGGCCTGATTGGCACAGCCAAACACCAGGTCATCAACAGCTGTCCAGTCGACGCCGGCATTTCTTTGCATTAGCGCCGCTATCGGAATGGCGGCGAGATCATCTGTTCTAACGGCAGACAGACTGCCGCCGTAGCGACCCACAGGCGTCCTGATACCATCACACAAAAATACGTCGTTCATTTATTCAGTCCTTGGCAGAATGGGTGCACCGGTTGCTTGTTCAACCTCTTCGAACGTAACGCCTGGCGCGAGTTCGACGACCTGGAATCCATCCGGCGTAACATCAACTACGGCAAGATTCGTAAAAATACGAGACACAACACCGGGACCGGTCAACGGATAGCTGCATTTGTCGACCAGCTTCGGGTCGCCTGTCTTGGTTGTGTGCTGCGTAACCACGAAAATTCGCTTAACGCCCTGCACGAGATCCATCGCGCCACCCACCGCTGGAATTGCGTCCGGCGCACCTGTGGACCAGTTGGCAATGTCGCCATTGGCGGCCACCTGCATGGTGCCAAGCACGCACACATCGATGTGGCCACCACGAATCATGCTGAAGCTGTCGGCGTGGTGGAAATAGGCGGCACCGGGCAGCGCCGTCACATATTTTTTCCCGGCGTTCATCAGGTCCAGATCACGTTCATCGTCCGCAGGAGGTGGCCCCATACCGAGCAAGCCATTCTCTGTGTGATAAATGAACTCGCGTCCTTCCGGTACAAACTGTGTGATGAGTTCGGGAATACCGATACCCAGATTCACGTAGGAACCGTCCGGAATATCCTGCGCGGCTCTAGCCGCCATTTCTTCTCTTGTCCAACCGGCGCTCATGGGTAGCTCCTCCCGGCGGCGATCAACGTGTCTTCATGAACGGGGGAGGGAACGTCGACAATCCGGTTTACAAATATACCCGGCGTGACGACATGCTCGGGGTCGATGTCTCCCGCCGCGACCAGCTTCCTCGTTTGCACGACGGTGGTTGTTGCGGCCATGCACATGATCGGGCTGAAGTTTCGCGCTGTCTTGTTAAAGGTCAGGTTGCCCAGCGGATCGGCGACTTCACACTTGATCAATGCAAAATCAGCCTTCAGCCAGGGCTCCATCACGTATGTGCGTCCGTCGAACTCACGCGTCTCTTTACCTTCAGCAAGGACGGTGCCCACCGTTGTCGGTGTGTAGAAGGCGGGAATCCCGGCGCCGGCTGCTCGAATGCGCTCGGCCAGCGTGCCCTGGGGCACCAGTTCGAGCTCGATCTTGCCGGCCCGGTATAACGCCGGGAACACTTTTGACTGGCTGGAACGTGGGAACGAGCAAATCATCTTGCTCACCTGGCCGTTGGCGATCAGAGCAGCCAGTCCCACCTCTCCATTGCCGGTGTTGTTGTTGATCAGGGTGAGGTCTTTAGCGCCCTGGTCGATCAATGCGTGGATGAGCTCTATCGGGCTGCCAGAGGCACCAAACCCGCCCACCATGACGACCGCTCCGTCCGGTACATCGGCTACAGCTTCCGCTGCAGACGGACACTTCTTGTTAATCAACGTCCACTCCCAAGTAGGTCTCGACAATAATCAATCACGACATTTCCACAAACGTTTCTGTTTCTTCCCACAGTGTTTCGATCCGGTCGATACGATCCGTTGCATCGTCCTGAAGCTGTTGCGCAACCCGCGCAACGAGTAATTCGCACATGAAAACGACGGGTGTTGAACTGTCAAACGGGCCGATCGCCGGCACTTCTATCTGGCACCAGGAATCGGCCAACTCTGCGAGGGGCGAAAGCGGACTGTCTGTGAATGCGACGATAGTGACGCCTGCTTTGGCAAAGGTTTGGGCAGCGGTGACGACCTGGGTCCGATAGCGGAAGAAGTCGAACACAACAGCAACATCCTCGGGACCGGCATCACTGAGATCGGTGCCGAACGTGTGTTCTTCGAGTGCTCTTACGCCGGGTCGAACCATAGACAGGCCGCTGTGCAGTGCATGCGCGCCTGCCTGGGATGTTTCGCCGGACAGGATCCATACGTTTTTGGCCCTAACGATGGCATCTGCCAGTTCGGCTACCTGGCCGGCCGCAAGCGCATCCAGCACAGACGATATGGCGCCGTTGATGATGTCGCTTACGGGGGGAACCGATTTGTCATCCCGCCTGATTCGCTCGCTCGGGCGCGAAAGGCGATGGGAAAGACCACTTCTCACGTGTTCTTGCAGCGGCGTGTAGCCGTCGAAACCGAGTTTATTGGCGAACCGTACAATAGAGGGGCGGCTGGTACCGACGCGGTCTGCCAGGTCAGAGACGGTGCCGAAGGCAAGCAGGGTGGGCTCTGCAAGAACGGCCTCGGCGATACGCCGCTCCGTTGGCGTGAGTTCGCTACTGACGGCGGCGACCAGATCCAGCGTGGATGTGTCCTGTGCCGCCACATTCGTACCACCAATGTTCATATCGTTACAGTAGCACACTTATATCGTTCAATGTGTTACATTACGCGCAGTTTACAACACAAACAGAGGTGCGACGTGGCGGCATACGTTCCGACGGAAAGAGAGCAGGCGTTCAGGGATACGATTGAGAATCCGAAGTACGAGCGCGAGATAATCAATGGTCTGAAGCCCTTCTTTGATGACAAGGCACCCGATGCGATCAAGGGTTTCTACTCGAAAAACGAGCTTGCCGCATTGCTCGCGCTGAAGGGCACGGACCGCGATGTCGAAAATCGCATGCCCGTGAAAATGACACGTCATTTCTACGAATTGGCCCAGCACAGCATTCCGATGCAACAACTGGTCAAGGCCAATCCTGATGAGACGCTGAATCTCGCCGGCTCGGAAGATCCGGGACATCAGATGGACTTCGCTCCGGTTGAAGGACTGCTGCACAAATACGAAATGGGTTTGTTGTACGCGGTGTCCACCTGTTCGGCGCATTGTCGCTTCTGTTACCGCGAAGAGCTGATCAGCCAGAAGGAAGTTGAACGCCAGGACGGCACGGTTGCCAAGAAAGGGCTGGCGAAGATTCCCGAAGTCACCGACTACATCAAAGCGCACAACAAGATCGTCGCTGCGAACGGTGGACGGCACCCGGACACCGGTCGCGAAAAACTGCGCGAAGTGTTGCTGTCGGGTGGTGATCCCATGGCGTTGCCGAACCGCAAAATTGGCGCCTGGATGGCGGCACTTGCAGAGGCGGGCGTCGAATCCATTCGACTCGGCACAAAAGAAATGTCATTCCATCCGAAGCGTTTCGATGCAGCGTTCCTCGCGATGATGGATAACTTCCATGCGGCGTATCCGGACATTGGTTTCCGCTTGATGATCCACTTCAATCACCCGGACGAGTTCCTGCTTAAGGGTGACGATGGCGAGTACCAGCAGAACCCGAACGGCTCACTCATGTGGCACCCGGACACCAAAGAGGCCATCGAAGGCGTTACGTCGCGTGGCTGGATCAATGTCGAGAATCAGGCGCCCATCATCAAGGGCATCAACGACGACGCTGATGCGCTTCGGGTAATGCAACGTGCCCTGTATCGTGCGGGCGTTAACAACCATTACTTCTTCTGCGGTCGCGACATTGTTGCTTACCGGCACTTCAATGTGCCCATCGAAACCGTGTGGAACCTGCTCAACGAATCTCAGAAAGGTTTGTCGGGTGTTGAGGCGCATGCGCGTCTGTCGATTACTCATTACAAAGGTAAGACTGAAGTTGCAGCTGTCACCAGCGAACCCATACCCGGCGTACCGGGAACAGAGAACGGTGTTTTGATCTTCAAGATTCTGCGTAACGCACTTGATGCGCCGGATCGCGGCAAGACGTGTATCGTTGGACGTAACCCGGATGCTATCTGGTTCGACGACTACGAAGATCGCGTCATCTACGACGAGGCCGGTTTGTTTGACTACGCCCGTGTCGATAAAAAGACCGTCGAGATCGAAGCAGCAGCAGAACTAGCCGCCTCCGCCTGACCTGTAGGAGCGGGCCCAGCCCGCGACATAGAGTACGAGGGCGCGATTTTGCTGATCCTGACAACTCGGGCACACTGACGAACAGATTATAAGCTTCGCCGGGGCGCTCATGGTATCCATGTTCAAACGCTTGTTTCTGCCAGGTCTGGTGTTTCAGTCCATTTGTATCGCTGGTGGTTACGGCACCGGGCGCGAGCTGGTTGAATTCTTTTTACAATTTGGTCCCGTCGGTGGATTGCTCGGGTTGCTCATACCGGCCACGCTTGTGATCAGCATTGGCAGCATGATTGCCTACGAAATGGCACGCATGGCCCAGAGCTATGACTATCGCAAATTCTTAAAACTCCTGATGGGCCGTGGCTGGTTCCTGTACGAGATAAGCTATTTCTTCACCGTCATACTGGTATTGGCCGTCGTAACGGCGGCGATTGGTTCTCTGATGTCAGAGACATTCGGCATTCCCGCTACTCTCGGTTCGATAACATTGCTTCTCGCCATCGCGTTTTTAGTGTTCAAGGGCACGGAGCTTATCGAAGGCGTGATGTCGATCTGGTCTTCCGTTCTTTACTTCGTCTATGTCTCCATTTTCGTCGCCAGCATGTTTGCGTTCGGCGATAGGCTCAGTGATGGTTTTGCGATGACGGCGGACAGCAAGGGCTGGTTCTTTTCGGGCTTTCGCTATGGATCGTTGTCATTGTCCCTGGTGCCCGCCATCTTGTTTGCAACGACCCACATCGAAACGCGCCGGGACGCCATGCTCGCCGGATTCCTGACAGGACCGATATTTATCGTGCCGGCCGTACTGTTCTTTATCGCGATGGTGCCACACTATCCGGCGATCCTGGATCGCCCGGTGCCGATCAACTATGTCCTCGAGATACTCGATCTTCGGTGGCTGCAGCTTGCATTCGTCGTCATGCTCGTCGGGACATTCATTGAAACGGGCAGCGGCATGATTCACGCCATTAACGAACGCATTGCTGGCGCTATGGAGGCCGCCGGAAAAAGCCTTTCAGGCCGAAATCGGGCGTTGATTGCGATTGGCTTGTTGACGCTGGCGTGGCTCATGTCGCGCTATGGCATGATCGATCTGATCGCAGTGGGTTACGGTGCGCTGGCATGGTCTTACATGATCATTCTCGTGCTACCACTATTCACGATTGGCATCTGGAAAGTGATGCAGCGTGATGCATGATTTAGAGTGGCCAAAAGGCTCGTGATGGAGGATGATTAACGCCATGGCTAATACCGCAAATGACAATCTCGCTGTCCTCATCGACGCGGACAACGCACAAGCATCAATCATTCATGAACTGCTCGCGGAGGTTTCGCGCTACGGCACCGCAAGCGTTAAACGCGCCTACGGCGACTGGACGACGACCAGCCTCAAAAAGTGGAAGAACGTGTTGCACGAGATGGCGATCCAGCCGATACAGCAGTTCAGCTACACGACTGGCAAAAACTCGACGGATTCAGCGCTGATTATTGACGCCATGGATTTGTTGCACGCCGGTGGCCTGAACGGATTTTGCCTGGTGTCTTCGGACAGTGATTTCACGCGCCTGGCGACGCGTATCCGCGAGAGCGGATTGTCGGTTTACGGATTCGGCGAAAGGAAAACGCCGCAGCCGTTCGTGGCGGCATGTGACAAGTTCATTTATTCTGATATTTTGCGGCCGCCGAAACCGACTGACACGCAAGCGAAGCCGAAAGCCGAGCCACTGACGCCAATGATTCGTGCGGCTGTCACCGCGGCTGCGCAAGACGATGGCTGGGCGCAGCTTTCGGTTGTTGGTAAGTTCCTGGTGAAAAACAGCCCCTCGTTTGATCCACGCAACTACGGTTATCAGAAGCTGGGCGAACTCGTTCGCAAGCAAAAATATTTAACCATCAAGGAGATCCCCAATTCATCGGGCTCCGGTGGTGTGAATATCCTGATTCGATTGAAGTAGGGAAGACAAAAAAAAGCGGCCATCGGGCCGCTTTTTTTTGAGAAGGACGCTAGGGCAGGTCTGCTGGTCCCATTTTTCTAAACTTTTTCCCGGTTCACTTGCCTCTCAGCTCGTTTCCCAAGTCCAAGCCCGAACCTGTTCTTGATATCGGGCTGCCCAAGGTATATCGCTTCGATTCTTCCGAGTTCTCAAAAGCGTTCCGTAAGATTCACCGTTTCGTTTTCACGCTGCGGTTTCTCCTCGGTCAATACCTTCCGCGTCCACCGTCCCCGACACTGGCAGAGGCTCGGACCTCTTTCAGCAGGGCGGTGCTAACAACCGAAGTCACTAGCATTAAGGCCGAAGCCTCATGCTGAATACTACATAAGTGGCAAAAGTGGACAATCGTGATTATTACTTATTGTCCGTTTTTTTACTGAGCGCGGAAGTGCCAGATGCTAATTCAGGTATCATTACACGATCAAAAAAAGCATGAAATGGCCCGCAGAGCAGGAATAAAAAATCATGAGTACGTCACCCGTCAAAGTGGGAATCTCCGGCGCCAACGGCAAAATGGGCCGCTTGGCAATCAATGCGATTGAGGCTGTTGATGACCTGAGCGTTGGGGGTCTCTATGCCCCGGGGCGTGATGGCCATGACGTCCTGGGATACACCGCGAGCGATAACACAGCAGCATTGTCCGAGTGCGATGTTGTCATCGAACTAAGCAACCCGGAAGCCTCCGACGAAAACGTGCTGCGTTGGCGAGACATGGGGAAGAACGTTGTGATCGGTACGTCCGGTTACACCGTGGCGCGCGTAGATGCGTTGCGCGAAGCGTGGTCCGGACTGCCGTCTCACTGCCTGGTGGCGCCAAATTTCTCGATCGGTGCGGTTTTGATGATGCGCTTTGCCGAAATGGCTGCGCCTCACTTCGAATCTGCGGAGATCGTTGAGATGCACCGTCAGGACAAACCCGACGCACCGTCCGGAACCGCATTGAATACTGCCGCGCGAATGGCGGCAGCGCGTAAACACAACGCCCACAGTCGCGGTTCCGAGATTGTAACGGGAGCGTTAGGTGCCGATGTGGAAGGTATCCCCGTGCATTCCTTGCGCCTGCACGGTGCCGTCGCACACCAGGAAGTGATTCTCGGCAGCGTTGGCCAGTACCTCACCGTGCGGCACGATTCGACGGACTACCAATGCTTCGCGCCCGGCATCCTTTTGGCACTGCGTGAGATTGGTTCACTGGATGCCGGTGTCACTGTCGGCCTGGAAGAATTGCTGGGAGTTTGACCGCGCACCAATCGGCAGACCAAATTATCGCCTGTATGAACCAAAATTGCCGTTCGTGCATCCAATATCCATACTCTTCTATAAAGCTGATCTTCCAACAGGACCAAAACCAATGAATGACAGTAAAACGCTGCTGAATATCGTCTGTGTGCTTCTATTAACAGCTGTTCTGACTGCCTGTTCGGGCCGCGACGATGCTCCGCCAGAGCCGGCCGCGCCACTGGCAAATACAGATACGCGTGCAATGGAAGCCCCAGTAGGCAGGCTTGGCGATAACGTTGTGCCGACGAAGTACGATATTGAGCTGGCAGTGGATCCGTCAAAAGAGACGTATTCCGGCAATGTATCCATAGACGTTGAAATCAAAAGTCCGACAAACAGCATATGGCTGCACGGCAAGGATTTGCAGGTGACCGAGGTCTACGTGACCGACAGCGAATCCAGGCGGATCGAGGCAGCGTACGAACAAAAGCTCGACTCCGGCGTGGCGCTCCTGACTCTCGAGCAAACGGTCGCCGCCGGTGCGGCAAGTATCCACTTTGCCTATACCGCCGTTTTTAATAGCTCCGCAAATGCCTTGTTCAAGGTGGAGCGCGACGGCAGACATTACGCGGTGACGCAGTTCGAACCCATTGGCGCCCGCAAAGTATTTCCAGGCTTCGATGAGCCGGGATTCAAAGTGCCATTCGATTTGTCGCTCATAACGCGTGCTACTGATGTTGCGATCACCACAACTCCCGAGGCCACTGTTGAGGCGCTCGGAAATGACACTGTGAAACACGTTTTCGAAACCACGCGACCGTTGCCGACCTATCTAATTGCCATCGTCGTTGGTGCGTACGATGTTGTTGACTACGGGACGATTCCAGCAAACTCCGTGCGACATCGCGAGCTGCCCTTGCGGGGCATGGCGGCGCATGGCCAGGGTAAAAACCTGCCTTATGCATTGAATAATACTGACGGCATTCTGTCGGTGCTCGAAGAGTATTTCGGCACACCGTATCCGTACAAGAAACTGGATTTGATTGCGATGCCGCAAAGTTTCGGTGGCGCCATGGAAAACGTCGGCGCTATTACCTATGACGAGTATCTCCTGCTGATGGATGAGAACTCACCATTGAACCAGCGTCGTTCGTACACAGCGGTTCACGCCCATGAAATCGGGCACATGTGGTTCGGCAACCTAGTAACCCCTGAGTGGTGGAATGACATTTGGCTGAACGAGTCGTTCGCAAGCTGGATCATGTTCAAGGCCGCCGCTCGGTATTGGCCGGAAGGCGAGTTTGACCGCGAGACGCTGAAGCGTGGGCTTGACGCGATGTCCGGTGATTCACTGGCTGCCGCCAGGCAGATTCGCGAACCCGTTGAGCGTAACGAAGAGATAGGCGACGCATTCGATGGTATTACGTACCAGAAAGGCGCTGGCGTGCTCGCGATGCTTGAGCGGTATGTGGGCGAGGATCAGTTTCAAGCGGGAATTCGTCTGCACATGCAGCGTCATAAGGACGGAACAGCAACGGCGGAGGATTTTATTGCGTCCTTAGCCGAAGGTTCGGATCGCTCCGAAATAGAGGCAGCCTTCAAATCCTACATCGAACAACCGGGTGTGCCGCTCATGTCGGTCAGCACGAACTGTGACGACGCCGCAAATCCCAAACTTGAGGTTCGTCAGGCACGTTATGCGCCGCTTGGATCAAGCATAGAGCCGGGCACGGGTAAGTGGCAGGTACCGTTTTGTGTCGCATACGACGACGGTACTGATCGCAAGAGTAGTTGTACGTTGATCACTGAAAGTGTGCAGACCATTGAGCTGGACGCGAACAGTTGCCCGAGCGGGGTAATGCCGAATGCCGATGGAGCGGGGTACTACCGCTTCGCCATGGACGAAGCCGGGTGGCAGGCGCTGATTGCAAATGCAGCGGATCTGGCAGCGGCGGAGGCACTGGTTCTGGCCGACAGCCTCGATGCCGCATTCCGGGCGGATCATGTTTCTGCGGGGACCTATTTGTCGGGCTTGGTAGCGCTGGTCAATCACGACACCTGGGATGTATCTGCCGCGGCCATGACACACCTTGAAAATATTGTGGGCATCATTGATAGTGATAGTATGCCCGCCGTTGAACAGGCGTTGCAGAAAATAGCAAAACCCCGTTTCGAGAGGCTGGCAGGCGCCAGCGGTTCCGGAAATGAATTGCTACGAACGCAAATGCAACGGTTCTTGATTGTTATCGCCAGGGATCAGGGGATGCGCGAACCGCTCGCTCGAAAAGCGGCACTGCGACTGGGCCTCAATGGTGAACCTGATCCTGCAGCCGCTGCGGCGAGTGAGCTTGAAACTATTTTCAGTATTGGCGTGCAGGATATTGGTCAGCCATTTTTCGATTTACTGCTAAAAGCGGCCATTGACAGTGATGATTCTGCTTTCCGCGTTTATGCACTCGGCGCGCTTGCGCGGGTTGATGACCCTGTGCTGGTTGAGAAACTGCAGGCGACACTGCTCGCTGGCAATTTTAAGGGTACTGAAATGATGCGGGTCATTTCTCGACAAATGGTTCGTGCGAAGACCACTGAGCTTACCTATGCCTGGATCAGGAAGAACTACGCAGTCCTGATTGAGCGGATCCCCGAGACGTTCCGCTCAACCAACGTGCCGTCATTAGGCGGTGCGTTTTGTAGCACCGCTCAAGCGGATGAGTGGCAGGACTTTGTCGTCTCTAACGCGGACAGCCTGCCCGGGTACGAGCGATCTTTGGCACAGGCGACCGAGAGTGTTCGATTGTGCGCAGCACTGCGCGATGAAAGTGCGGACGAGTTAGTGGTGGCTTTTGAGGCATACTAGGTCCCTGATGAAAAAAGGTTGAGTAATAATGAAGACATTCGCCGCCGTATTATTTTTATTTGTCATTTCGGGATTTACCTCAGCAGAGGTGACATCGCTGACGCTTGAAGACGTCAACGCCCTGAAGCAGGTTACGACCGCAAGGATGAATCCAGGCGGAGACCGGATCGCGTACTTGCTGCAGGTTCCACGTAAAATCTACGTGGATGACGATGGCAAGCCCTATCACGAGTTGCATGTCACCGACCTGAGTGGCAATTCGGTGCCTTTCGTCACCGGTGATGTCGATATCACAGACATCGCGTGGGCGGCCGACGGCAAGTCGATTTATTTTCTCTCGCAGCGCGATGAGGAAGCCGAGTTTAATTCGTTGTACCGCATCGCTTTGAGAGGCGGCGAAGCAGAACAGTTGTTTACGCATGTCAATTCCATCGGCCGGGTCTATCCATCGCCGAGTGGTGACACGTTGGCGTTCACAGCGACGGACGCACCGGCTGAGAAATCCACTGAACTGCAGGCGAAGGGCTTCAAGGCCGTCGTGTACGAGGAGTCGGTGCTGTCCACGAAGGTCTGGATGCTCGATCTCGAAACGCTGGAGTCCAAGGCCCACGATCTGCCGGGCTCGGCTTCTGACTTCACCTGGTCGTCGGACGGCAGTCGATACGCGGTCGCCCTGGCACCTACACCACTTATCGATGATTCTTATACATCGAGCGATATTCATGTGGTCGACACTGCCAGCGCAAAAGTACAGAGCAAGATGGGTTCGGTGGGCAAACTGGGCCCGTTCGCATTTTCGCCGGACGCAGAGCGAGTCGCGTACGTTGGCAGCGTGGACATCAATGATCCGAGCCCGGGCCGCTTGTATGTGACTTCATCGGCCGGCGGTGAGCGGCGAGAACTTGTTCCCGAGTATCTCGGGCATGTCAGCAGTTTTGTCTGGGGCGACGACGACAACGTTCGCTGGCTGGGTAGTCGGGGCACGTATGCCGATTGGGCACTGACGTCTGTCTACGAGGCGCAACCGCCAGGGCCGGCTCCGCAATCGGGACCCATTATTCGCAGGGTCTATGGCAATCCCGGTCAGGATGCTGTTGCGGCAATCGCGGACACACCGGAGCATCCGTCGGAACTCTACCTGTTACGCGATGGTGCAGAGCCGCTCAGGTTGACCCATTCGAACCCCTTCCTCAATGAGCGCGAGTTGGCGCGGCAGGAAGTCATTACCTACAAGGCTCGAGATGGTCTGGAACTGCAAGCAATTCTGATCCATCCGGCAACGCGTGAGCGCGGCGGCAATCCGCTGGTGGTGATGGCACACGGCGGACCCGAAGCCCATTATTCGAACGGATGGATGACCAGATACGGTGGGCCCGGGCAAGTATTTGCCGCTAACGGTTATGCTGTTGTGTACCCGAACTACCGTGGCAGCACAGGGCGCGGCGTCGAATTTTCCAAACTTGATCAACACGACTACGCCGAGGAAGAATTCAACGATCTCGTCGATGCCAAACGACACCTCGTTGAGCAAGGTCTTGTTGATCCCGACCGAGTGGGTATCACCGGCGGTTCGTATGGCGGCTATGCGAGCATGTGGAGCGCCAGCGCCCTGACGGACGAGTACGCGGCGTCAGTGGCCTTCGTCGGCATCTCCGATCAGATCTCGAAGTTCGGTACGGGCGACATACCCTACGAAATGTACAACGTGCATTCGCTGGCATGGCCCTGGGACGACTGGATGTGGCTACTCGAACGCAGCCCGATCTATCATGCCGGCAAGACCAAGACGCCTTTGCTGATCATGGGTGGTGACAAGGATCCGCGGGTGCACCCGGGTCAGTCGCTGGAAATGTACCGATTCGTCAAGATCCGCACCGAAACGCCAGTGCGACTCGTGATTTATCCGGGTGAGGTCCACGGCAATCGCAACACGGCCGCGCAGTACGACTACTCGCTGCGTTTGATGCGCTGGATGGATCATTACCTCAAAGGCCCAGGTGGAGAGCCTCCGCCTTATGCGCTTGATCATGCTGAGAGGTTGAAGGCGGTCAGCGAAAAATAATATTATGATCGCGGATTTTCTACGAAATTGGGTGTTCGCGCTTAAGGAAAGACATACTATACTTATTACATAAACACTTTTTAGCCAAGGCTCACGAGGGGGAGTTCATGAAGAGATCAACACATCAGGGGCGATATCGCTTCTTTGCAGTAGTTGCTGCTGCACTTGCAGTTGGCAGTCCTGTGGCGTATTCACAGACTGACAACAGTGACAGTGAAATGCTCGACGAGGTCGTCACGACCGGCACACGTAAACAAGGGCAGTCGCCCACTGAAACCTTGTCACCCATTGATGTAATCGGCGGCGACATCTTAACGAATCAAGCGACTTTCGATCTGACCGATAGCATTACCAAAGTTGCGCCGTCACTCAATACGCAACGTTTTCCGATCGCGGACGGTACGGCTGTTATTCGTCCTGTGACGCTGCGAAATTTATCACCGGACCATACCCTGGTGCTCGTTAATGGCTCGCGCCGACATCGATCGGCGTTGGTTAATTTACAGGCGTCGCCACTCGGTACCATAAACGCCGGTGCGCAAGCGGTCGATTTCGGCGTCATCCCGTCGGGTGCTGTGCAACGCATTGAAATACTACGCGATGGTGCCTCGGCACAATACGGCTCGGATGCGATTGCTGGTGTCGTCAATGTCATTCTGAAAGACGCCAGTGAGGGTTTTTCCGTGTCAGCACAAACTGGTGAATACTTTGAAGGCGATGGCGCACGCACCACGATCTCAGCCAACGGTGGCTTCAGTCTTGGTGATGGTGGATTCCTCAATGCAACTATCGAACACTCAACTGCGGACAAAACATCGCGCGGTACTGTGCGGTTCGATTGCCCGGCTGTCATCGATGAAGTGGGTGCGGAGAACACGCCGTTTAATGGATTGTGCCAGCGTTGGGGTGATCCCGACGTTGAGACACTGAAGATCTTCGTGAACGCCGGTATAGACCTCACTGATGCCGTCGAACTATTTGGTAATCTCAGCTATAGCGAAAACGAATTCCGTTCTGACTTTTTCTACCGTCCTGGCGTCGTTCCAGGCGTCGGCGGAAGTGGATCGTTGATAGTCGACGACGGCAACGGGTTCGCGGCTGACGCCTCGCAATCGCTGGTGGATCAGATAGAAGCGGATGGACTCAATCCGAGCGATTATCTGACCGCGGATGCGGGCAGCCCCAGTGGTTTCGTTCTATTAAATCCGATTTCCTCACAGTTCCCGGGTGGCTTTAATCCTGACTTCGGTGCTGATATCACCGATTTCGCGGCGTTGGTTGGATTACGTGGCGAGATGGCAGGTGGAATGAGCTGGGATGCACGTTTCAGAACAGCAGAAAACGAAGCGGATTACCTGCTTGGTAATACCATTAACCCAAGTCTCGGCCGTCTGTCTCCGACAAACTTTAAGCCGGGCAGGCTGACGCAGGAAGAAACTGCGTTTACCGTGGATTTCGTCAAGGATCTGGACTTCGGTAATTTTGCTTCACCGCTAACGTTTGCGTTTGGTGCGGAATGGCGGGAAGAGACGTATACGATAGCGGCTGGTGATCCGGCTTCTGTTGAGATTGGTCCGACGTTCATCGAGTTCGGCTTCGGCTCCGAAAGCTTTCAGGGCTACGACCCGGTGTCGGCTGGTACTTTTGAAAGTTCGAACATTGCGGCCTACGTCGATTTCGAAGCGGACATCACAGATCGATTCTCAGCGGGTCTTGCAATACGCTTTGAAGACTACGATGAGTTTGGCAACACGTCTGACTTCAAGTTATCTGGACGATTCGAGGTTACGGAAACGTTCGCAATACGCGGCACGGTGAATACTGGTTTCCGGGCGCCGACAGCAGGGCAGGTGAATACTCTGAACGGAACGACGTCGGCAGATGCCTCCGGAACTCTGGTGCCGAATTTCACGTATCCGGTCGCGAATCCGGTGGCACTGGCACTCGGTTCGCAACCGCTGGTTCCTGAGGAGTCAACCAGTTTCACGATTGGTGCGGTATTCCAGCCTTTCGACAATACGAGCGTGACGATCGACTATTACGACATCACGATCGAGGATCGGCTGACACTGTTTGCGATCGAAAGTCTCACGCAAGATGATGTTGATGAACTGACGGATGCCGGCATACCCAACGCAGGCATTTTCCTCGGATCTCGCGTTGCGTACTTCGCCAATGGTTTCGAATCAGGCATCACCGGTATTGATCTGTCTATCGTGTCTGACTTTGAGCTGAGCAGCGGTAATTTGATGGTCGATTTTCGCGCTAATTTCAACGACTCGGATGTCAGCAAGGTGGCTCCGATGACGTTGAACACGTCGGAGATTTACGACTTCGAAAATCAGGTTCCCGATAACCGCATGTCGCTTACGTTTAACTACGACACGGGCAATATGCTGAGCGGTCTGGTGCGGCTGAACAACTATGGCGGCTGGGGTGATTCGGGTGGCCAGGTTGCCGCACCGGATGCATCGGAAGTCGTTGAGTACGGCTCAGAAATACTGGTCGACGTTGAGGCGACTTTCCGCTTCGGTGATAACTTCCGCGTGGCCGTCGGCGGCGAGAACATTTTTGACGCCTTACCGGACGACGATGGTCATTTCGTATCGGAAATTCTCGGTGTCGACAAAGCGCTAACTTCGCCGTTCGGCTTTAACGGTGGCTTTTGGTACGTAAGACTGGCTGCCGATTTCTAGTGATGGGCGTCCGGCATACCGGACGCTATCGCTTTTGGACTTGCAGCAGTCACGCTGGCGGGCTTTTGCCTACCGGCGTGACTGCTGACGTTCAGCTGGCAGGAAATGCTTGATCTGAAGCGCGGCTGCTAGTTCATTCTTCCCAAGCGATCTTGTCGCTAAATCCCTGGCTTATCGCTGACAGATAGCGCGCTTCGATTTCGTCCCGCTTCACCTTCAACGTCGGTGTCAGTAGTCCATTCTCCGTGGTCCATTCTTCTTTGGCGATAAAGAAGTTCGAGATTCGCTCGTGAGATTCCAGGTGAGCGTTGGTGTCGACCAGCGTTGCCAAGAAGCTTTCTTCCACGCTGGATTTCGGCAGATGTTGGGCCGCGTCCGAGAGCACAACGACGGCGATCGGTGCCGGCAGACCGGAACCAATGACACAAACCTGCTCGAACAGTGGATTGGACGACAATCGCGATTCAATCGGCAAGGGTGCGATGTATTTCCCCTTGGCAGACTTGAAGATGTCCTTGACCCGCCCGGTAATTTTGTAGGCCTTGCTCTTTTCATCCCAATTGGCTTTGTCGCCGGTGCGAAAGAAGCCGTCGTCGGTGAAGGCTTCCTGCGTGAGTTCCGGCTGTTTGTAGTACGCGGTAAACAGGCCCGGGCTGCGAATGAGCAATTCGCCTTCTTCGGAAATCTGCAACTCCGTGCCTTCCAGCGGTACTCCGATCGTCCCCAGGCGATTCGACTGAAACGGAAAATTGCCGCAGGACAGTCCACTGGTCTCTGACATTCCCCAGCCCTCGCCAATATCAACGCCGATTTTGTGATACCACTGCAACGTGTGCGGCGATATGGGCGCGCTCCCTGATGAGCACACGTCGCAATATTTCAGGCCAAGATTGTTGCGAATCTTGCGTGCGACGAGTCGACCGACGATCGGAATCGCCAGAAGTATGCGAAGTTTCCTCGGTGGGATTTGCGAGTGCACGCTGCTCTGAAATTTGACCCACAGTCTGGGTACCGATACGAACCCGGTCGGCCGCGCCGTCTTCATGTCATGCTGAAACGACTTGAGCGACTCGTTGAAGTAGATTCTGGTCCCTGCAAAAATTGATGGCCCGACGACACAACCCCGCTCGACGATATGCGCCAGCGGGAGATAGGAGAATGTTCGGCCTTGTTCTTCAAAGCCAATGGTTTTGCGAGTGGCGTTGCAGCTGTAAACAAAGGCACGGTAGCTGATTACGACGCCTTTTGGCCGGCCTGTACTGCCCGAGGTATAGAGGATCGTCATGACATCCTCTTCCTGAGGTTCGTTAGGCGCGGCAATCGCTTCGGCATTGTTGATCAAATCCTGCCATTGATACTGGCATTCTGCGGTCGGGTAGGGGAACGCAATGGATGGCAATGTCTGTGGTATTGCTTTGCCGACAGTGTCAGGGTCATCGAGCTTGCCGACGAAGACAGCGCTCGCTTCACTGTGGCCGAGAATGTAGGAAACGGTGTCTGCGTTCGCCGTCGGGTAGATGGGTACGGAAACCATACCTGCCATCGCGATGGCCAGGTCGGCCAGTACCCATTCGGCGCTGTTCTTGCCGAGTATCGCGACCTTGTCGCCGGGCGCAAGCCCGAGTCCGAAAAGCGCCGCCGCCATGCGACGAACCTGATCTTCAGCCTCTCTGTACGTAATGACATTGAATACGCCTTGCACAGGCTGCAGTAGAAACTCACGATCCGGATTCTTCCCGGACCAATTAAGAAATGCCTGGTGTGTGGTTAACATCGTGTTAGCTCCGGGTCCGTCCTTCGATTTGTACAGCAACAAAGAATATCATCTGAGACGCGCGAGTCGAGCCTGTCGTCGGGCCGCGAGTGTTCGCAGCGCGAATATTATCGGTATACTGTGCCGGACTTCCCACGAGACCTAATAACTCCAGATGTCCTTTTTCGAAGAGCTCAAACGACGGAATGTAGTCCGTGTAGGCGTTGCCTATGTCGTCATTGGCTGGGTTACCGCACAGATCGCCGAATTCGCTTTCGAGAATTTCGGTGCGCCCGACTGGGTGCTGAAGACTATTGTCGTTATCTTGCTGCTTGGCCTGCCGATCGCGTTGTTCTTCGCCTGGGCTTTTGAGATGACACCTGATGGCGTCAAACGCGAAAAGGATGTTGACCGGTCAGAATCGATTACCAGCATGACCGGTCGTAAGCTGGACAGGCTCATTATTGCTGCACTGGTACTAGCCGTCGCATACTTTTTGTGGGACAGACAGACCGGGGTCGAGCAGCTCGAATCCATCGCGCCGCCGGCCGCCGCAGAAACAGCGGAGGTTGAGCAACCGCCTGTTGCGGGTACTGACCCTCGTTCTATCGCCGTACTGCCTTTCGTCAATATGTCGTCGGACCAAGAGCAGGAATGGTTTTCGGATGGGTTGACTGAAGAAATTCTAAACTCGCTCGCGCGTACGCCGGATCTGCTGGTCGCGGCTCGTACGTCGTCATTCAAGTTCAAAGGCTCACCTGAAGACATACCGACGATCGCCGCGTCCCTGGGCGTTGCGCACATTCTCGAAGGCTCTGTGCGCAGCAGCGGTGATCAACTTCGCGTCACGGCGCAGCTGATTCGAGCCAGCGATGGCTTTCACCTCTGGTCGCAAACCTATGATCGAAATCCCGAAGAGGTTATAGCCATCCAGGAAGAGATCGCCATCGAGATCGCTATAGCGCTCGAGACGGCGATGGACCCTGAGGCTCTGGCGCATATGGTCTCTTCCGGCACCAACTCAGTTGCCGCGTTCAATGCGTATCTGCAGGGCATGGCTTACGGCGCGAGCACCCTGTCCACCGGTGATGTTTATTCGTTCCTGGGTGCACGCGATAATTATGAGCGGGCTGTCGAATTCGACCCCAATTTTTCGTTGGCTTACTGGCGACTGGCGACGTTTTGGGAGTCGCAAATGTCATCCACCAACATGGTTGCCGGGATTGTCGAAATACCTGTCGAAGAGATGAGCGCTCGATTTCACGCAGCGATTGACAAAGCAATTGCCACTGAGCGGGACCCGGTCAACAAACTCAGGTTCAGGGCATGGAAAGCATCCAAGAGCATGCGCCTGGCGCTGGCTCGGCGTCTTATCACCGAGTATCTGGAAAAACGGCCGAATGATCAGGATGCTCAAAATAGCAATCTGAGCCTGCTTGCCACCCTTAGCATGGATGAGGAGCTGCTCGCAGCGATCAAGGACTATCAGGAGCGAGACGGCTATAACGCTCTTGTCACTCAAGCCTCTCTTACGCACATTCTCACAAGCAACGATAGCGAACTCATACGGGCTTATGCGAAAACAGCCGTGGAGCGCATTGGAGATAATACTTTCTTCAACTATCAGGCGCACCGGGCACTGTTGTGGGCTGGCGATATTGACGGCGCAACCAGGATGCAACGCTTGGTTATTTCCAGTGACCTGTCCGATCAGTACTTGCAAATGGTGGCGCTGCGACAAGCCTGCGCAGAGGGCCGAGTGTCTGATGCGACCCGGATCTTCGAGCGTTTCAAAAAGAACTACGCTAACGAACTTTCGACTCTGTGGCTTAGTAGCATGCTCATGAGTCAAACAGAACGGGCACATGAGATCTTGTTGGAATTGGACGACGCGGACGACCTTAACCCGCTGATCGACTTCATGAGCTACGCACAGTTTGACGCCAGGTATTTTCCAAACCTGATGGCTCTTCTGGACTCTCAGGGCATCACGCCACGCGAACCCTTACCCGTCCCGTACCGATGTAAGATCGAATGAGGTTCTTTGTCTGGGTCCTGTTGGCTGCGGCGCAATATTCGCTGGCGGCCGACGACAGGGTACTGGGTTTTGATGAAGCGTCGAGCAACGCACAGCGCACTATCGAGGCGCGCCTCGATGCAAGTATCGACAAGAATGAGATGGATCAGTGGTTACGCCGAATGTCCGCGAAACCGCATCACGTCGGATCGCCAGGCAGTAAAGAAAACGCTGAATTCATGGCCAGCCTTCTTGAGTCGTGGGGCTATGCGGTCGAGATAGCGGAATACGAGATTCTGTTGCCAACACCGAAGGTCAGAGAGGTCGAACTTGTTGCGCCGACAGAATTTACAGCATCGCTGACCGAAGATTCGCTTGCCGGGGATCCGAGCACCTTTATTCGTGAAGATCTTTTGCCACCCTATAACGCATTTTCCGTCGATGGAGAGGTCGAGGCCGAATTGGTCTTCGTGAACTACGGTAGACCGGAAGATTACGAAATCCTCGACCGCTATGGCATCGATGTCAAAGGCAAAATCGCGATCGCCAAATACGGCAGATCCTGGCGAGGTATCAAACCGAAACTGGCGGGCGAAAAGGGCGCCATCGGAACGCTCATCTACTCGGATCCTGCCGACGACGGATACGGTGCCGGTGACGTTTATCCCAAGGGACCGTTTAAGCACGAGTCCGGTGTTCAAAGAGGCTCGGTCATGGACATGCCGACCTACCCCGGCGACGTACTGACTCCCGGCCGCGGCGCCACACGCAACGCGAAAAGACTGCAGCAGAAAGACGCGTCAACGATAACCAAGATCCCTGTTCTACCGATTTCCTACAAAGATGCGTTGCCGTTACTCAGTGCAATGGACGGCGAGGTTGTGCCGAAGGACTGGCGTGGCGCGCTGCCGATCACCTATCACCTCGGGCCGGGTCCAGCTCGTGTACGCATGAAGGCGGAATTCAACTGGGACATGGTGACT
>JAACFM010000053.1 GCA_009937445.1 Gammaproteobacteria bacterium
TTCTGGGATGTCGGGCCCTTGTTTTTCCGCGACTGGGTAGACACCAGCGTAATGGTGAGACACCTGTTCGGTGAAGATGGAACGTCCAGCTGGTTCTGGAAGTTCATCTTTGGCATGACTCAGGATGGAAAAACTATTCTGCCGGAAGGCCTCATCAACCTGAATGCCATGCTGATCATGTTCGTCTGCTTTATTGTTGCCGGCTGGAGTGGTCTGATGAAAGCGACCAACTCGATGGCACTGGGTACGTTTCTGGCGGCGGCAACATTGATGCTGTTTGCCAGTTTCAATTACGTCTGGATCATCGTGTTGGCCATTGTTTGTTTCTCCATTGGCGAAATGCTCTCCAGCCCCAAGTGCTCCGAATATCTCGGCAATATCGCACCGCCGCAGAAAAAGGCGATGTACCTCGGATTCAGTCAGCTCCCACTGGGCATCGGTTGGGTTGTTGAGGGCTATTACGGCCAGGTTCTCTACGCCGAGTTTGGCTCCAAAGATACGATCTCAAGGCAATCCTTGCTTGACAGCGGCATGCCACAGTCTGCCGTCGATTCCGTACCTATCGGAGAAGCGTTCCAAAAGCTGATTGAAGTAACGGGACAAAGCGCGGACGCGTTGACGGCCCATCTCTATGCAACGAACAACGTCGGTGGAGCCTGGTACATCATGGGTGCTGTCGGCATCGTCGCTGCCGCCGGCATGTACGTCTACGGCCGCTGGACGTATCAGCTCAAAGAATAGGCAATAAGAGAGGCCCGATTCTCTGCTCGGCGAGTCGGGCGTTTTGCTATGCTTACTGGTCAAATAACGACCATAAACACCGGAGTCACTCATGCGTTTTCTCGCTCGTTCGATCGTACTTGTTTCAATATTCCTGGCTTTCACTGCACTTCCAGAGCCTGCCATGGCGGGAGATCAAAAAGCCGTACTTATCACAGGCGCGAGCACAGGAATCGGCCGCGACATCGCCGAAACACTGGCTCGCGACGGCTACTTTGTATACGCCGGTGCGCGTAAACAAAAAGATCTTGATGCCTTAAATGCGATTGAGAATATTCAGGCTGTTCGTCTGGATGTAACGATTCAATCTGAAATCGATGCGGCCGTCGAAACGGTCAGGAAAGGCGGTAAGGGATTACACGGCCTCATCAACAATGCCGGCATTTTCGTCGGCGGACCGCTTATCGAAATCAGCATGGACGACTTTCATTGGTTAATGGACGTCAATGTCTACGGCGTTGTCCGCGTCACCAAGGCTTTCGCACCGATGATTATCGAATCGAAGGGGCGTATCTCAACGATGGGGTCGATCGCCGGAATACTATCCGGGCAATTTGCCGGCCCGTACAGCATGAGCAAGCACGCGATGGAAGCATTCACCGATTCTCTTGCCGCGGAAATGGCCAAATTCGATGTACACGTCAGTGTCATTGAGCCTGGCAACTACGATTCCGATATCGCCAGGACCGCGCTTGCCAAGATGGGAGTAAAAGGAAATACTTTTGAGGGCTCCTACTACCAGGAAGAAATGACAGCCTGGGGCAGCCAGTCCGGGGATCGCAGCAAATACAAAGGACCTGCAGAGGTTTCTGCAGCGGCTGTCGATGCGATGTTTGGTGAGAACCCGGTGCGCCGTTACATGGTAGTCCCAAATGAAAATGAAGCCAGTCGAACGATCGGCAAAGCCATTGAGGAGCTGGTGCAACTCAACCAATGGCAGGAATACCGCTACACCCGCGAGCAGCTGATTGAAAAACTCGATGCGGCGATGGCGCCCCCCGCGGAAGCGGCGGCTGAATAAAATGCGACCCTCAATTAGCCAGTGCTTTGCGCTGCTGGTTGTTGTGCTGCTTCTGCCATTAGCGAGTGCCGATGAACCTCGGAGCACCGCTGCGGTCATGGAAGCGCTGCAAGAGTCAGACTGGCGAGAGCCTGACCCGGCCAATCTGCTTTTTATGACGCTCGCCAGCGGCACCGTCATTATGGAACTTACGCCGGCTTTTGCACCGAACAGCATTGCCAACATCAAAACACTGATTGATGCAGCGTATTTTGATGGCCTCGCCATCATTCGCTCGCAGGACAATTATGTCATTCAGTGGGCCGACCCTGATGCGCAAGAGGAGAATGCAAAGTCGCTCGGGTCTGCCAAAGAGACTGTGCCAGCTGAATTCGAGCGCTCAATGGATGGCATCGACATTGTCTCGATAGACAGCCGCGACGCTTACGCCGACATCGTAGGGTTTGCGAACGGCTTCCCTGCCGCTAGCGATGGCCAAAACGTCTGGCTGGCACATTGCTACGGCATGGTGGGCGTTTCCCGTGACAACGGGGCCGAGACTGGCAACGGCACGAGTTTATATGTGATTACCGGGCACGCGCCTCGTCACCTTGATCGAAATGTCACCCTGATCGGGCGTGTCATCTCCGGCATTGAGCTGCTGTCAGTACTGCCCCGTGGCACTGGAACGCTCGGCTTCTACGAATCGGCTGATGAAGCGACACCGATCATGAGTATTCGACTGGGCAGCGAGCTCGACGAGGCAGAAAGGGCAAGAATAGAGATCATGCGCACCGACACCGCGGCGTTCGCGGACTATGTGATGTCACGCACGTATCGACATGAAGAGTGGTTCGTGGAGCCTACAGGGCGTATAGAGCTCTGTAATATCAATCCGCCCGTGCGAATTATTCACTAGTTGTCGTTGCGACCCTTACTCGGTGCCCCACTGCGTCTCAAAGTGAATGCCGACGGTTTTTAGGAAAGCGCTCCGATAAGGGGTTTTTCCGTAATTTGTGAAATTAACACTGTGAAATTCTTTCTGTGAAATTTCTTATTTCCCTGGAGTAGACTGGAGACCAGATTTAAACAAGGGGAGACAGGAAATGCAGCAACCGCAACAGCAAGAAACGCTGGACGCCGTAACGCTACTCGACGATCTAATCCCACTGCGGAATGCTCGGCATGCAGACGTTATCGAGTATTCCGTGGAAGTCCCCACGCGAAATGCAGAGTGCTATGCGCTGCTGCAGGACGGCCGCAAAGTCGGCCTGGTAGAACCCTGGAAATTCAAGGGCTGGTCAAGCCATGACGCCAGCCGGACACTCCTGTTTCACGTGAACGGCGCACATCTGGAACTGGATGTCGAAGAAGAGCTCGCCGGCAAAGCACCAGGCAAGATTCACAACATCATCCTTGAGGCCGTCGCACTGCGTTGCGCCAATACGATGAAGAAATTCATCGGTACCGATGGCACCCAGGTACTGCTACCGGCCTAGAGCGTTTGCCTAGTAGTCCCGGAGCTCGCGTCGCAGTATTTTACCAACAGTCGACTTCGGCAGTTCGTCGATGAATACGATGTGCCGCGGAACCTTGTAACCAGCCAGACACCCCTTGCAGTGCGCTCGCACCCTGTCTTCTGTTAACGATGCGTCTTTTTTGACAACAAAGACTTTGACCGCTTCTCCCGTTCTTTCGTCAGGCACGCCAACACACGCGCATTCGAGCACTTCGTCCATCATGGCAATTTCAGCTTCAACCTCGTTCGGAAAAACATTGAAGCCTGAAACAATGATCATGTCTTTCTTGCGATCAACGATGCGAATAAAGCCGATCTCATCCATAACAGCAATGTCGCCGGTACAAAAATAGCCATCATCAGTCATGGCTTCAGCCGTCGCATCTTCACGACGCCAGTAACCCTTCATGACTTGCGGCCCCTTCGCACACAATTCGCCGCGTTCGCCCTGTGGAACCACATTGCCATCATCATCACGCAATGAAATATCTGTCGAAGGCGCTGGTATTCCGATCGCACTCCTGAATTCTGTCGAACCAAATGGATTTAAGGTCAGAATGGGTGACGTTTCTGAAAGACCGTAACCTTCCTTGATGTGCTTGCCGGTAACTTTTTTCCACATATCCGACACGGCCCTTTGAACAGCCGACCCACCCCCAACACTGAAGCGCAATTCCGAAAAGTCCAGATCCGAAAATCCCGGCGTATGTAGCAGGCCGTTGTATAAGGTATTAACCCCCGTGAATACATTGACCTTCCACTTCGACCACTCTTCGACAAACGCAGGCATGTCACGGGGATCAGTGATCAACACATTGGTGCCGCCGAATTTGAAGTAGGCGAGCGTATTCACCATTAACGCGAAAATGTGATACATCGGTATCGCCGTGACAACGACATCATTGCCGAAGTCGACGTATTCACCGGCACAAACCTCAAACTGAGTGATATTGGCAACAAGATTTCGATGCGTGAGCATGGCGCCTTTTGATACACCCGTGGTACCGCCGGTATATTGCAGAAAGATCAGATCGTCACCACAGATATCGACCTTTGTGAATTCCATTTCGCTGCCGGCAGTGATCGCATCAACAAACGAAATCGGGTTTTTCACTCCCGGGTGAATCGGCGGCGACGGCACGCCGACATTAATCAGGTCATCCAGACCGGCAACAATAACGTTCTTGATTTTCGTCTTATCGATGATTTCGGCGAGCGTTCCGGTTGACCCCGAAAAGACAACGATCGTTTCCGTATCCGCATCGTTCAGCTGATGCTCAAGTTCTCGTGCGGTGTACATGGGATTCACATTAACCTGCACACCGCCGGCGCGCAGTATGCCTAACATGGCGACCGGAAATGCCATCATGTTCGGCGCCATCAGGGCAACCCGATCGCCTTTTTTAACGCCAAGCTGGTTCTGCAGATACGCCGCAAAGTTGCGAGATAGATCCAGGCATTCGCCGTAGGTTAATGTGCCACCAAAATTACTATAAGCCACATTGTCTTTATATTTTTCGCCCGCCTCGAGCAACATATCAACAACGTTTTCATAAACGTCAGCGTCGATCTCGTGTGGTACCCACGGGTCGTATTGATCAAACCACGGCTTACTCATGCTTCATCCCCTGTATTCTTAACCAAATCAAATTTCTTGCCCAGCCAGATGCCGGTACTACCCCACACCGCCGCAATTGCCGACCCAACGACCGCGACGGCAGCAAGGCCAAGCCCGACTCCATCGGTGAGGAACGCGAACAATGTTCCACTGACTGCATCCCCTCCCCGGTAGACGACGATATCAACTACCGGCTTCGCCTTAAAGCGCTCCTCCTGGGTGACTTTGGTGTACAGCATTTCTCTGGCGGGCCGCGTCAGACCGTAGTTGCCACCACGACGAAATACCTGCAGCGCCAACAATACCGTCAACATCGGTGCAAACGCCAGAATCAGCAGCCCCGCTCCGACCAGGAAGGGCATCAAAGCCAATGCGGCCGCCATTCCAAGCTTGCCGACGATGCGACCGGTTAGGAAGAAGGCCATTCCGAACGTCACCAGATTCACCAGCCAGTCGACGCTGCCCAATATTTGCGTCCTCTCCGCACGGGAGAAGTCCGCGAGGAGATTTTTTTGCTCGAAGTAAACGAAGGAACCAATGAAGACGTACAAGAGGATGAAAACAGCGATGCCGAGCAGATAAGGATTGGTCACAAATGACTGGAAGCCCTGCCACCAGTTCCCTCCAATCACAGCCTTCGAGGTATCCGCAGACAGGTCGCTGTTGCCAAGCTCGGTGGCCTTGAGGTGATACATATAGAACACCAGCGGAATTACCAGCAACAGGCTGCTGGAAGCAACCAGCATCAGCGTGTCGGTACCCAGCACACCCGCAAACAAGGCGGGTATGGCTGGCCCTACCAGCGCGCCAGCGCTGGCACCGGCGCCAATGATCGCAAACAGCCTTTTTGCTTGCTCCTTGTTGAACGTGTCCGCCATAAACGTCCAGAACACGGACACATGGAAAAGAGCGAATACGCTCACCCAAAGGTAGAACGCCTTGTCGATCAGAACACGATCGGCAACCAGAGAAACGCCAAAATAGAATGCTATGAATGAGAGCGCAAAGAATCCGTACATCGCCGGAATAACGTTTCGAAGCCGGGTCCGAGACACCGCGAATCCGTACAACGCGACGATCCCCGCACTGACAAAGAAATTGATATTCCAAAGAAAGCTGACTTCTGAGTCGGTCCAGTCACTCGCCATCGCATCGCGCACGGGGCGAAGAATGTAATAAGACGCCATCAGAATAAAAACAAAAAGCGTCGATACCAACGTCGCCTTTAGCTCATTCGGTTCGATTTCTGACAACGACTTCGCTGCCTTCGCTATAAATCCATTATTGGCCGTCGACATAAGTCAGTTTCTCGATTAATTGCTCGGTCAGAGCTTTTCAGGATACCGCATCGAAACGACCGCTCCTGCTCAATACGCTGTTGCTTGAGTCACGCACTCGGGTGCGGATACGTGTCCGCGTCGTCGTCGCAGTCCCGGTGACCGCCGGGCTCGAGGCAGCTGAAGTCTTTTTCGATCAAGACAGTTAACACACTGTCATCCGCTAACGCTATCTCCGAGTACAGCGACACCAGGTCAGTGTCCGCCCACTCCGGGATAATTTCTTTTGGCATGCTGATCGCTATGCTGCCGTTGTCAAAACTCGCCAGCATGTCGTCGTTATCCGACAGGCTGAGACTGTAGCTTAGCGTTGAACCCGGAAATTGTGTTTCCTCGACAAGAGTGTTGCCCGCCGCCAGGCCATCAACCTCACCGCGCTTCAATCGCAAGCGTATGGAATTACCACGTATTCTAAGTTTCATTTCAGCCTCTTAAATTTCAGAACCTGCAATGTAGTCCAAACAACCGGGTTTGCCTACCCAAGATCATGCTTGTCGTGGCATTCTCGCACGGGCGGCGGCTATGGCTGGTCGCGACTCGACTCGCTCAAACCATGCCTGAACGTTTGCAAATTTTTCGAGAGATAATCCGATTTGGCGATGCTGTTCTATGTATGCAAAGGCAAACAGGTCAGCAATGGAGAAGGAATCGTTAGCCAACCAGACGGTGCCGTCAAGATGAGCATCCAGCAAGCCGAATTGCCGAAGTGCAAACTTGGTCGCCTCCTCGATAGCCTCCTCATCGGGCTCGCCAAGCTGGAAATCGGGCTTGATCACCGCTTCGAAGTACAAGGCGTTCAACCAGTGCCCGAGATGACAGCTGAAGAAATCCATCCATTGGTCGACTCGCGCGCGCTGTAATTTATCGGACGGATATAAAGGCGAGTCCTGCACGTTTGCGACGTAGCGACAAATGGCGCCGGACTCGAACAAGAACTCACCGTCGTGCTCAAGCACCGGTACTTTTCCAATGGGTGACATTTTGGTGAATGCATCGCTTTTTTGTTCACCCTTGGCCAGGTTGACGAATTGAAATTCGAAGTCCGGAGCAACCTCCTCAAGAACGTACATTGCTTTCAACGTATTTTGCGTAAAGAATCCGTGTAAGCGAAACATGCAACCCCCTTTTTTACTTTTATTTTGCAAGTGAAGTGACCCTAACGATATCACTTATTTTGCAGATAATCATCGAGGAATCGCGTTGACTCACGAGAATGAATATCACGACAATATGGTCAAAATGCTGGAACTCATCTGGGGTACGGGCTACATGGCACCCGGCGGGCCCGGCAATGTCGCAAAGCTGTTGCGAGACACCAGCCCCCAAGGAAAGAGGATTCTCGATATCGGCTGCGGTATCGGTGGCCCGGCACTTGAGATGGCGAGCACCCATGGTGCCGACGTTGTGGGGATTGATCTTGAAGCGCCGCTGATCGAAAGAGCCACCGCAGATGCCGTCGCCAGAGGCCTGGACAAGCAATGTCAGTTCCAGACCGTGAGTATGGGTGCACTGCCCTTTCCGGACGAGTCGTTCGACATTGTCATCTCATCCGGCGCTATTACTCAAACGCCCAACAAACACGAGTTGTTTGAAGATATTTTGCGAGTACTTGGCAAAGGGGGGTATCTGAGTTGCTACGAATGGATGGGATCAGACAAAGAGCACTCGGACGAGATGCACAAGTGGTTCGAACTGGAAGGTCTGACCTACGCCCTTGAGACACTGGATGGCTATGGCAAGCAGTTCACCGCTGCAGGATTCATTGATGTGGTTATGACAGATGCCTCAGACTGGTATCGCGCTGAAGCCCGTCGTGAATACGATCTCATCAAGGATGAGCTCTATGAACGCATGATTGAGTTACTCGGCCAGGCAGATGCCGATCACTTCGTTGAGAACTGGAAGTACCTGGCTATCGTTTGTGAATCCGGTGAGCTGCTGCAGGGTTATTGCCGCGGCATGAAATCGCGATAGGCGTACCAACAGCATCTCTGCGACAAGCATCTTTAAATCGTCATTACGAAGCAGAGCTCAGATCCAACAGGTAGTTTCGTACCTGCTCCCGGATCGCTGCCTCATCCGCTTCCCACCGCTTCATCGCATCCTGAATTCGTGGATCTTTGACAAACGTTTTGTACTGAGCCTGCGAATAGCGGGTACGCCAATCCTGATCCAGGGTGACTGGTCGATTGAATACATCTGACAGGGCCAACTGGACGGCATCTTCAGTCTTGTTCTGCATCACCATCAGGTCGACTCGCGTGACCGGACTGTTCTGCAAATCGATACCGTAAGAAGTCGCAATCTCCTGAATGCGAGCGACGCGCCGCATCAGTTCGTCCTCCGCCAGCGTCGTAAACCAGGCATCAAGTGCTACCCGTTGAGCCAGGAGAAACTTGACGGGCACGATCTCCGCATCAGAATCGAGAATACCGGGCGCCTGCTGTTCGAGATACGCGCTCTCTTCTGCCACTGTGCCATTCCGGACCGCCGCCCTCAGCAGGTACTGAACTGCTCCGCCGAACGCAAACTGGCGATTCTCTATATCGTTCTCAATGGCATCGCGAGCCACTCTCAGACCTTCCGCATCGTCCCCTGTACTGATCGCACGCAATAATTCGATTCGAAAGGCGATCGCGCTGGTCGGAGCGATGGCGAGCACCCGGTCCCTGAAATCATCGGCCTCTTCGATAAGACCTAAAGAATAGAGAAACGCCGCAATAAAGCCGGGAATCTCATGGTCTCTTGAGTCGACCTCCATCGCCTTGAGGCTTTGCTGCAGATAGTCGACGCCGTCGCCAGAATTCAACGCAATGATTCCGAGCTGCAAATAGGCGTTCGGCTGCAACGGTTCGATATCCAGCGATGTTTGAAGCGACGCTCGCGCTTCATCCAGTCGCTCAAGTTCGAGGTTCATGACTCCAATCTCGTAATGGATTCGCGCGTTGTAAGGATCAAGCTCCAGTGCGTCCAACTGCAATTGCAGTGCCCTGTCGAATTCCTTGGTTCCCCGCAGCAACCCGCTTAGAAGAACCCGCGCCTGATATTCTCTCGGGTTTTCGGCGACCAGACCTTCCAATACGCCAATGGCATCAGCCAACGACACTGAAGATAACTGTATTCTGCCTGATGTTGCCTGAGCAAAGACCTGAATCGCGCGTGCACTGACGTTGTCAGGGTCAACTGCCAGGACCTGCTCCGTAATTGCGAGCGCTGAGGCAAGAGCATCGTCCTGATTCATCAAACCGGTTTCCAGCTGCTGCAGGTAAACGCTTGCCAACTCCGTCTTGGCATCAAGAAAATCTGAGTCTATTGTCAAGGCACCTTTCAACAACTGCTCGGACGCTGTCAGCCCGCCGTAGGAAAATGTCGCGCGTTGCTTCAATGCCTGCAGGTAAAGGTCGTAGGCATCGGGATTGTCGGTACCGATGCCCGCAACGGTCGCCTCTTCACCTGTACCCAGGAGCGAGGCCGATAATGCACTGCCGACTTTCGAGGCAATTTCATCCTGAATTCCAAAAATATCGTCGCTGTCTCGATCAAAATTCTCCGACCAGACGTGATACCCGTCAGAGGCACGAATGAGCTGCGCCGTTATGCGAACCCGATTACCGGACTGCTGGACGCTACCCTCAAGTACGTGTGCAACCTGCAGCGCATCGGCAATCTCCCGGATATCCATATTCTGCCCTTTAAAGGCAAAACTTGACGTTCGCGCGGCGACCTTCAGTCCAGGAATCTGCGCCAGCATATGCAACAGCGTCTCAGTCAGCCCGTCGGAAAAATACTCGTTGTCCTTGTCATTCGACATATTGACAAAGGGCAATACGGCGACCGACTCGTCGCTGATGCTTACAGCCGCCGTATCCAATTCTTCCGGTGACTGGCTGGCGCTAAAAAATGCGATGAACACAACCGCCAGAACTACGCCGATAATCGTGACGTAATCCAACTTGCCAACGGCGACTTGCCCTGGGACATCACGATCAATATCAACCTCTTTCTTGATGCCCTCCGGTGTCAGCTCATAGACCCAGGACAGGACTACGGCTGGAATGAATCCAAATGCAAAGCTCAGAATAACGGCCTTGGATACCCAGCCCGGCGCACCGAGCGTCGGCAGAATCGTCGTCAATACCTCAGTCAACAGCCAGCCCACAACGAGGTATGCCGCGGCAACCCGAAGCACATTGCGACGCTGAAGTTCAGTGAATAGAGACATACAAACGTACACAGGAACAGGGATTAATGAGACTACACCAAATCATGTGCAGGTATCTCGCTCGGCCTTCAATAAATTAGATGCACGAGCGCCCCAAATGGTTGTTTTATTGGCGGAGCTGTCGCAGTGATTCTGGACATTTGACTCCACACACTAGCAATTAGCTTCCCTACAGGTTCAGGGCGCTGGGAAATCGCCGTTAGTGAGCGGACCGATGGTGACGTTAACGTCTCGTTCGGCAACAAACCCGAAGGGAAGATCGGTTTTCTCACAGGTGCTTGCGTCCGGAAGATCGCAGTTGAAGTTTTCAGCAACCAGGCCGTCGTCATTCGGCATCACGTCCACATCGGCCGTGCAGGTCAGCCCCAGTTTGTAATCGCCCGCGAGCAAGTATCCGACTTCATATTCATAGGTGGAACTGTCCGCATTCCATTCGGCTATTGCTGACGTGATCGGATCGTCTTGACCATCATAGTCGTCAACCATAACGGGATTATTTGGTGCATCGAAATTCTCGAAAACGTAAATGTCAAGGTGATCAACGATGCCGTCTACTATATCTTCATCCCGGCAACCATCAATCAAGACGTCCGCACTCTGATTATTTGTCGTCTTGAGCACATCTGGGTCTATCGTGCCGGCTATTGATCCGACTTCCGTTTCATCCACGATGCGGATGGCAGGCTTGAGGATATAGTTCTGCACGCATTCCTCCAGAACGGACGGCAACCCAGGAGGCGCGGTGACTGACGTTCGGGCATCGAAGTCCAGCATATAGTTGGACACACCATTCGTCGTCACTGTCATACCGCTGACGATTTTTAGCCCTGTCTGTCCACCGCTGGGTATCCAGAGGGGACAATCCATCGTGGTGCCTTCGTTATTGATGGTTATGTACGAATCCATTACGTTCTGCTCAGCATTGACCAACAGTCGCACCCATTGATAGTCACCAGCTGGTAAATCGCCCGAAAACAATGTTCTGTATTTGGTGCCCTGCAATAGCAAAAGATCGATAGTGCAATTTCCCGCTGTATCAAATTCATCGCAAGAGTCCGAGTTGAGGTCGAACCGCTCGGGGGGACCGCCCGCCGGCTTCAATTCCAGACCGGTGAACTGAATGTGAATCGCCTCAGCGTTATCAACAGGGCCGTCAGTCAGGCCGATGTTCATGATACCCGTGGCATCGTCTTCAATTGAGCCATCACAACCGCCGAGACCGAAAAGTCCTGCGGCCATCAGTGCGGGTATCTTGCAAATCCATTTGGAGTTCATGTCACATCCTTTCGATAAGATACAGCCCGAGCTGTATTCTGAGCCGACAAACTCGCATATCCAAAAAACAAAGACTGTGACGTAGCGCACATGCTTCTGGATGACAAACGCGTGTTGTCGGGCCAGACAACACGCCAGGCGTAGCAAACAATCGGGAGTCATTTGGCCAGGGCGCTGGCATAACTGTGAATTTGGGTTTTTGTGAGCTAATTCCAGACGCGATCTTTTTCTTCGAGCATCATATCCGTGAGTATCTCTATCGGAGAACTGAGATGAGAAATCAACGAAATCGCTCGGAAATTGAGCCTGGGCAGGCATATGACCAATTGGTTACCGATTCAATGGTCCTGTCAGAAAAGTACGTCGAATCTGCGATCAAGGACAGTCGAAATGACACCCCGAATCCGCATCGTGCCGCTGAGGGATTTTTGAATGGATTGATGTTGTCACTTGTGTTGTGGGCCCTTATTCTGCTGCCATTCCTTGTTATCTAGCTCCCCGCAAGTGGACGGG
This sequence comes from Gammaproteobacteria bacterium, assembly GCA_009937445.1. GTDB lineage: Bacteria > Pseudomonadota > Gammaproteobacteria > Steroidobacterales > Woeseiaceae > UBA1847. The sequence continues at coordinate 12,265 of JAACFM010000053.1, forward strand.
GTCAATTCTCTCGGTTCACCAGCTCGCAGAGGGCCCTGCCAAACGCCTCAACTTCATCCCAATCGGTAAAATCGACATTTGCGTCCAGATTCGTTGGGCCCTTGGTCATCCACATAATGAAGCGGATCATAGTACGGTCCCAGAATCGGTATTTCGCGTAGTGAATTCTTCCACCGAAAATACCGATGATGGCGGGTTGCCATGTGATGGTTTTCAGAAACTTTTTGACGTAGGGGTTGGTGTGTGGCTCTTTCTTTTCGGGCTTTCGAGCGACTGCATTAACCGAAAAGAAGGCCCCGTGCTTTGATTCCAACTGCTCAATATTGTCGTTAATAAACCGCACAACTTCCGGGCGGTGCTTGCCGTAGCGAATACTGGCACCAACCACGATCTGATCGAAATCTGTCAGATCGATAGCGGAGTCCGGTGTCAGTTCGAGAATAGCTGTCTCGAAACCGCCTTCCTCAACCACCGTCTTCAGCCGCTGGCAAATTTCCAGCGTGTGACCATCGACCGTCGAATATATGAACCCTATTTTTGCCATTCCTGTTACTCGCTGAAGTATTCGCCTCACGGCACATTATGGAGCAATCATCTTGCTAGTAAAGACTATGGAACTAGGTGGTATCCAGCATGTTCAGAAGGCGCGAAGAAGCCTAGTTTGCAGTCAGAATCCTTACCATCACAGGAAAGTTCCGTGACCAAGCAGCCGCCATCCATGGTACATCAGGGCGTCAAAATCCTCCACGACCCCGTTCGCAACAAAGGCACCGCGTTTACAGAGGTCGAACGTGATGCGTTGAAACTTAGAGGCTTGCTTCCCCCCCGCGTACACAGCATGGCGGAGCAGGAATTGCGGGTTCTGGGTAATGTTCGGGCGAAGCCTACAGATCTGGAGCGCTACCTCTATATGATTGCGCTGCAGGATCGCAACGAAAATCTCTTCTATCGAGTGGTAATGAACCACATCGAAGAGATGATGCCGATTCTCTACACGCCGACGGTTGGCAAGGCCTGCCAGGAATTCCAGCATATTTACCGCAAGCCGCGCGGCTTTTATGTGTCAATGAATGACCGCGGCAATGTTCGGGAGATTCTGCAAAATTGGCCGCACAAGGACACGAAGATCATTGTCTTCACCGATGGCGAGAGAATCCTCGGATTGGGTGACCTGGGGGCCGACGGTATGGGAATACCCATTGGCAAATTGGCGCTGTACACCGCCTGCGCGGGCATCCAACCCACACAATGCCTGCCAGTCATGCTCGACGTCGGTACCGACAACGAAAGACTGCTGAACGATCCGCTGTACAACGGACTGGAGCGACACCGTGAACGCGGCCAACTGTACGATGATCTGGTCGAAGAGTTCGTTACTGCGGCCAGCGAGATCTTCCCGGGTGTCCTGATCCAGTTCGAAGATTTTGGCAATACCAACGCGTTCAGATTCCTGAAGAAATACCGCGACAGAGCCTGTGTGTTCAATGATGACATACAAGGAACCGGAGCCGTCGCGGTGGCCGGCCTGATCGCGTCACTGCGCATAACGGGCGGTAAATTGTCGGATCAGAAGTTGTTATTCCTGGGTGCCGGTGAGGCCGGTGTCGGAATCGCCGATGTATACGTAGCGGCATTGGTTGAAGAGGGCCTGACCCCGGAGCAGGCGCGCAAACACTGCTGGTTTGTCGACAGTAAAGGCCTCGTCGTCAAGAGTCGCGAAAACCTTGCTGTACACAAGCTGCCCTATGCTCACGAGCATGCTGGCTGCACAGACTTCCTTGCAGCGCTAAACGATTTGCAGCCAACGGCGATTCTCGGTCTTTCCGGCCAGCCGCAGACATTCACAAAAGACATCATCGAAGCGATGGCGAAAATCAACGAAAGGCCGGTGGTCTTCGCGTTGTCGAATCCGACGTCGATGGCTGAATGTACGGCCGAGCAAGCCTATTCCTGGAGTGATGGCCGAGCCGTCTTTGCCAGCGGCAGCCCGTTCGATCCAGTCACCGTCGACAATCAGACCTTCGTGCCAGGCCAGGGAAACAACGCCTACATCTTCCCGGGCGTTGGGCTGGGAGTCATCGCCAGTCAGTCTCGCACGATAACTGACGAGATGTTTCTCGCGGCAGCGCATTCACTTGCCGAGCAGGTCAGTGAATCGGATATCGAGCGCGGTCGCCTGTATCCATCACTCGCACGCATCCGCGAGGTTTCCGCACGGATCGCCTATGACGTTGCGAAGATGGCGTACGACAATCAGTTAACTGATAAAGAGGAACCAGAAGACCTTCTGGCGGATATTCATCAGCACATGTATCAGCCGGTGTATCCGCATTACGCGTAACTATTGCGTAAACAACCTGATCTATCCACGTTATTTTCAATTCCTTTTGGGGCCGTTGTCGGACATCATGTATGAGTCCGGGCCAGCGCTTCCATTCGTATGAACGATCAATCGTCCACACCCGTTGTTTGCCTATGTGTGCTTGCTGCCGGCACATCGTCCCGTTTCGGGGCAACCAAGCTGGTGCAGCCATATCACGGCAAGCCACTCGTGCAAAACGCACTTCTCGCTGCCCAGGGCGCTTGCGCAGGACGCGTCATCCTGGTGGTCGGACACGATCAGGACGCTGTCAGTGAAGCGTCAAACGGTCTTTTTGATGAGCTGATTGTCAATCGCGACTTTCAAAACGGGATCGGCACGAGTATTGCCGCGGCAGCCACAGCGTGCGACGAGGATACGGATGCCTTGCTGATTATTCTCGGTGACCAACCGCTGGTAACTGCAACGCATCTTCGGCATTTGATCGACACATGGTCCGGCAGTGACGACGAAATTATCTCGTCCTCGTTTGATGGCATTACCTGCCCGCCGATTTTGTTCCCGAGAAAGGCGTTTGCAGCGCTGTCCAGGCTGCAGGGTGATAGCGGCGCGAAGTCGCTTTTGGAAAACGACGACTTTGTTGTTTCAACTATCGATTTTCCACCGGCGGGTTTTGATATCGACCGCCCAGAGGACTTGCACCGCGTCCCTTCGGACTAATTTTTAATAGAGAAGTGTGATTGCAGTTCCGCGGAAATTTCGAGTGCGATGGCGGCCGGTCCACGCCCACCAATTTGTCGTCCGACCGGTGCATGCAAACGCTCACCGAGTTTCTCGGCCGCCTCGCCAATCTCTCCGAGGAGCCGGTCTCTACGATGCGGTGGCCCGAGTAATCCGATGAATTCGACCGACGAGTCTGCCAGGGTTCCAAGATAGGATCGATCGGCTGCCAGATTGTGACTCATGATAATTGCAGCGTCGAACGTTGCAAGATCGAAATGCGATGCAACGTCCTCGACAGGCACACATTCGACCGATGCCGCCGGGCCCGATTCCAGACGGGCAACGGATGCTGGCCTGTGACTCGAAACCGATACCCTCCAGCCAAGTGCCACCGTAAATGAAACCAGCGGTTCGGCGTCCTGTCCCGCACCCAGAATCAACAGACGCAGCGGTGCGAGAATTCGGGTGCTGCCAGCTTCACCGGCGTCAGCAAGCGAGATATCGATAAACGGCTCATCCTCCAGGGTACGAACAAGGCTCGCAAACGGTTCATAACTGGAGCTCGCACAAATCGGTTGTATAAGAATTCGTAATGCACCTTCACAACCCACACCCAGGCCGAAGACATCGTCATCGCCGCGAAGATCGTAGGTAACAACGTCGGCAATGTTTGTCTCTATGATTTTTCTGGAGCGCTCGGCAAGGTCGCCTTCCAAACAGCCACCTGAGAGCATGCCGTGGAAATCCCCATGCTCATTCACCAACATCTGGCTGCCCGCTTTGCTGTAGGTCGAGCCCTCGGTCCCCAGAACGGTTATCAACGCCATAGGACGACCCTGGGACGCATGGCTGCGGAAAAAATCGCAAAGTTGATACGGCAGACGTTCGATCAGGCTTCTCCTTACATTGAAGCCGTATTGTTGAATACTTCCACCAGTGTGTCGATCAGATCCTCATTGGAGTGGACCAAAGAATCATCCAGCGCGTCTGCAATGCCGAGCATAGTCAGCAATCCAAGGGCGGAGGTCCACGCCGTAAATGCAAGGCGACGCAAGCGCTGTCGTTTCGCTTTGCTGAGCTTAGCGTCGGCAACCAGTCGTGATTCAAGTTTGTCAAACAGGTGCTGCGTTCTGGGATTAATCTCCTGACGAACCGTCTCCTGATCCATGCCGTGGTCGGGGGTCGCGTATAGCTGTGACTGGCAATAGACGAAACGAAGTGCGTCTAGGTTGCCGATGTAATGGTCGTAAAAAGCGCGGACCAATGTACCGAGAGTCGACTCGCCAGAATCGGCTGCCTCAACGGCGGCAAGCAATGCATTAACCTCGTCGTCAACCAGTGTTGTGACCAGTCGCCTGATCAATGCTTCCTTGGACGGGAAGTAATGGTAGATCGCCTGCTTTGTCATACCCAGTTCACCAGCGACCGCTGCCAGTGTTACGGCCTCCACCCCGCCAGCGCGCATCAACAACTGTGCCGTCTGCAGAATTTCCTGCCGTGCCAGCTCGCGCTTTTTCTCCACCCGAGGTGATCTCTGCCGGTCACCGGATTGCTTTTGACGCATATTCATCCTATTTACTTAACTTTGTTAATTTATTTTAACTGTGTTAATATTTTTTGTAAATCACTTTATTGACCTCTACATAAATACGGGAGTACCACTGCCATGCCATTCGAATCTGCCGTAATCAGCCTCGACAACCCCGTTTTCCACCTCTACGCACTGGCCGCTCTGATCATGATTCTCAAGCTCATGATCCAGCCGTGGATAACCGTGCAACGCATGATGAAGGTCAGTGCCGGTTTTCGAAGCCCGGAAGATGCGAAAAAGACGCCGCTCAACCCAGAGCCCGTTGACGGACAATTGGCGCCGAATGAATACGTTGAGCGGTCGAGGCGCATGAATCTCAATGACCTTGAGAGTATTCCCGGTTTTCTCGCGGCGGGATTTTTCTTTGTTCTGGCTGGTCCGCCGCTGCTACTCGCGCAGGTCCTGATTTGGGGCTACGTCGTCGCGCGAGCGGCGCACTTTGTCGCTTACGCTACTGCGCAGATCCACGATATCCGGGCGACCTGCTGGACGTTCAGCTCTATCGCTGTCATCGGCATGGCCGGGTACGCACTCGCTCAGTTGCTTTGACTGCTCGTTAATGCACGAATCTCATCGTCGAGACCCGTCAATTCCCAGCGAGCCAGTGAGATGGGAATACTGTCAATCGCGTTCAGTCGATCAAAAAAGTCCTGCAACTGGAAGTCCTCTCCACGCTCTTCCACCAGTCTCGAATAATCGGCCAGAGTTTGTTCCAGCAGGTACTTACCCGTGACGTAGCTTGTTCCATAGCCCGGCTGGCGCAGATATAGATGTTGCTCGAAGATCAGCAGCTCTTTTTCAGTCTTCATCCAGCCACGAGGTGTACCGCCCATGTGCACACCGCCGGCCTCCTCCATCGTCATCTCGTTGGCGTGTGCGTAGAGAGAACCCAGGCCCCTCGCGGCCCGCTGCGCGAGAAGAATCCACACCAGCTCCCGCGACCGCGGGCTATCGTCGTAGAGGCCTGCATGCATGAACATTTCTTCAACACCCGTTGCTGTACCCTCATTTCGGCTGTCGAAAATATTGTAGAGCAAAGCCCCTTGTCGGACCGGGCTTGGGTGCGGCGTCAAGTCCATGCGCGCAAGTTCAAACCAGTGGTAAAAATGCGTGAACAGCGGGGCCGGATCGTAGTGCGCTGTGATCCAGAAAAAATGGCGCTTCTCCTCTTCGACAAAGGCTCCCATGTGCGCCTGCAATGCCGGCTTCATGTAATCAGTGACCGTTACGATGTCTTTTTCTTCAAGGAAAGTGATGATGCGATCGACCGCTTCCGCCGCCAGCACGTCGTACTCTTCCGGAGTACTGGCCGCCCGCATGGCCGGCAGGTCACGATTGCGCTGTTCTTCGAGTTTCAGCGACGACCAGGCCCGATCAAGTTCACGCTTGAGCAAACGCTCCTCGTCTTCCCAGGTCATCGGCACCAGGTGCACGTTCTGCAGATACCAGGTGTAATTTTCCTTGCCGATTCCGGAAGGGCCAGTCTTTGACGAGGCTTGCTGTTGCAGCCAGCTGGCTAAATCGACGCCGGCCTCTTTCGCGTTGGCAATGACCTCGGTGAGCTCATCGTCGACGGCATCACCCAGCATTGCACTGAGTTGATCCAACTCATCGATGTCGCGACGAATATCCCGAATCCCCGTCACCCAAAGATCGCGAGCATTACCCGTGAGGTTCTTTTTAGCCTGCTTAAACAACGGCGGAATAACGTTCAATTCATCGATCAGGCGCTGCCGCTCAGCAGATGAAAGCGGGAACTCATAGGTCCAGACCTCAACGACAGCATGGTGCGTTGGCCCCTCGTGCGCCGGCACGTCACTGCGCGACATGTAGATTGAATCGTAAAATGCCGGATCTCTTGCCCACGGCATCAGCACACGACCATTAAACTCATAACCGTTCATTTCGGCTCGAATCAGGTGCCAATCAACCTGTTCGGGCACTGGCCAGTCGCCAATCTCAAAAGCGTCCAGACGACGACGAAGTTGCAGGTAATCTCCCTCGCGTGCCGCGAAGCTTGCGGTCGTGTAGTCCGGCGCTCCATCCCGAAGCGGTGGCGACTCGAATGCGCGCCAGTCTTGAAACAGCTCGAGAAGTTCATCATGGCCAGTATTTTCAGCGCTAAATGCCGGTGCAATCAGCAACAAAGCCAGTGCTGCAACATATGCAGCAAGCGGACGGTTTCTAAGCGGTTTCATAATGATGAAGTAAGCCAGCTGTACTGCAGCTCGCGAAGCTTACTGGCATCACCGCGCCAGTTGCGATCCAGTTGTTGCCAGGTCTGCACCTCGTCACCGTAACCGGCCATTTCTTGCGCACGTCCCAGGCCCAACAACGACAAGGATCGGCCAGTATTGTGTTGCAGCGCCTTTTCAAACTCGACAATCGCTTCCGTTGGCCTGCCAAGCTGCAAGAACATTTCGCCGAGCAGTTCACTGGAAGGCTTCGGAACATGCGGAGGACCGTAGTAAAGCGGCCGTCCGTTTTCGTCGGCTGCAGCGGACATCATGATCTGGATGGCCTGGTCAGTTTCGCCCTGGCGAAACAGCAACAGCGCATCAATCTGTCGCGCCATGATCGTGGCCAGCAAATAGTTGTCGGCGGAAGTGCCATTCTCACTTTCGTGTAAGCCCTCCGCTACGCTCATAACAACAGCGTCGTCGATCGCCCGCTGTAAGCGATTGAGTTTCGCCGTCGCAGTTTCCGGATGGTCGTTCACGATGGCGACAAAAGCTGTCGCGAAATAATCGACGGCGTCATGGTAAATCGTTAACCCGGTCGTATCGGTTGGCTCAAGGATCGGCGCTGCAGTTGGGTCTTCGACCACGTAGCTCGCACGCAGGTATGCGTTGTGGCTGCGATTGTAGTCCTCAGGCAATGCCGTAACGTCTGTCTTCATCATCGCGAGCGTATCCCGTGCCTCTTCGAAACGTCCCTGTTGAAGTAATGAATACTCGAGCCAATGCAACGCGTGTTTACTCCGCGAAGCTGGATCCTTACCGGCGCGACGTTTGCTCTCTTCGGACACCCGTACCGCGGTGATGTTCGCCTCGACAACCTCGTCCCACATGCCCAGCGACGTATAGATATGCGACACCATATGCTGAGCATGAGAGGCCGACGGTGCAATCTTG
>JAACFM010000137.1 GCA_009937445.1 Gammaproteobacteria bacterium
GCTGCATGGGCATTGGCAGAGAACCGCTTTTTCTCCAGCGTGGTGCGCATTCAGACGGATCGAGGGCATGTGGTATGTGACAGTGGCCCGTACCGGTTTGTGCGGCATCCGGGTTATGCCGGAAGTATTCTTGCACTGTTCGGTATTGTTCTTGCTCTGGGCTCGGTATGGACACTGATTCCTGCGACAGTCGCATCAATCATCGCTGTGATCAGAACCGCACTTGAAGACCAAACTTTGCAGGAAGAATTGCCAGGCTATCGCGACTATGCACGACGCGTGCGTTATCGGCTGATCCCTTGGATATACTGAAAGACCGGAGTGATATAGTCTGGACGATTGCTTATGACCCAAAGCAGACCTTACCGATCACATATTGAATGGCAGTGCTTCCGGAGATGGCTGTGAATTTGGATTCGACGAACCGATGGTTGACTCTGGCGGCTAATATTGGCGTCCTGGCAGGGATTATTTTTCTGGCATATGAACTACAGCAAAATACTGTAGCGACGCGGGTGGAGGCCGCAAGTAACTTTAATTCCAGCTTCAGTGAGATTGAGCTTTTTATTGCTGGAAATCCCGAGTTTGCCGAACTCCTTGCGAAAGGACGCGAAGGTGTAGAAGTTACCGGCCCCGACCAGTTAAGACTGATGGTCTTTTACAATCAGGTTCTAAGACAGTGGCAATTCACGCATGTTCAATACATATCTGAAGTCATGGACGAAGATAATTGGCTGGCGCAGCGTGCATTTATGGCCGAAATAATTGGTGGTGATATTGGCTTAATGAACCATTGGCGAACGAATAAACTGCAATACAACTCGAAGTTCAACAACATGCTGGATTCTATAGCCGATGAACTTCGACAATAGTGCCTCTTGACGGCTGCTTCTGGCCGTAAGGAGACCCTGACGGCGACAGCTCTGAGCGGCTGCTATTGGCGAAAGCAGATATTCGGTCACCAGATTTTGAAAGCGTGACTCCGCGTGGCCGGTAAGCACTCGAAAGCAGCCCATTGAATGATAAAACTACTCGGAGATTGCTACTGACCCGAAGCGGACATCACCGCTTCCCTGTCCAATCTTTACTGCGTCGGCCTATGTCCTGATTGCCCTGTTGAAATTTGCCGACTTTCTCATGATGGTCGCGTATTTGCCCTTCGCCGTCTTTCCCACCAAATACATTCGTCTCGTCCATTGCGACCCTGACGAGCAACCGACTCCGAGTGAAGTCGATGATGAAGTCGCGCTGGGTGAAAAATACGGCACCCAGGATCGCGAATGGAGTGGCATCGTGCATCAATGTTGTGAAGATCTCCAGGTCGGCAATCGTGAACTGTTCATTTCGCCAGCGTACGCGTCCGGTCGTCACTTCGGGGATCCTGAAATGGGCCACAACGGGCACACTCGCAATTGCGCCGGACAACAGCTCATCATCTCGCAAGGCGATTGACACTCAGCAATGGAAACTTGCCCGCGGCTACTATCCCATGGATTGTCACTTCTTTTCCGGGAACGGGTTCAAGTACAAGTTTTTCGCGTATTTCGTCGAAGACAGCGGAGATGCTGGCGCGTTTACTTGCGCTTCAATGACGATGCGCCCGTTTTCTTTGATGTCGTAGGGGGCGATCGCGAGCGCACCATCCTCGTCCAGCACACTGGCGCAACCCCACAGCACAAAGACAGCTGCTAGCAAAATGACTTTGAGTTTCGCCTTCACAGACAGAATCTTACTGGTTGCGGAGACCGAGGTACAAACGGTGATTGATCTGGACCTCTGAGCGTCCGCTATTGGTGAAAGCGGACACTCAGGCATTATCCATTCGAAGTGCCGTTTATCTCCTCAACGAAGAGAGTTTCGACGTCGTTTTGTTAGTTCAGGTATTCGAGTATCTCGAAGATGTGCAGAAGGTGTTGCTGGAATTGCATCGAGTCCTAAAGCCGGGCCGTATTTCTACAGCCTGAACAGCTATATTTTCTCGGCAACAAAACGCTGAATCTGCGGTTGACTCCGTTCTTGAGCCCGCCGCTCGCTTCGCTCTTGCCGGTTTTTTTGCCGGTTTTTTCGCCTGGGTTATCGTATCCTGATAACAAGCTCATCAACGCCATTTGAGTGGCCGTTATTGCTGAAAACAGACATGCAGAAACTTACAGAGGAGTTTGCATAGATGGACTTGAAGATATTTGCGACGGTCTTCGGGATCGTGTTTCTCGCTGAACTTGGCGACAAAACGCAGCTTGCCACACTGCTCTTTGCTTCCAAGTCACCAGGCAATCTGATTACGGTGTTTGTCGGCGCCTCAGCAGCCCTTGTCGTGGCATCTGCAATCGGAGTAGTGGCTGGCGGCGTCATCTCTCAGTACGTTAGTCCCAAACACCTGTCGTACGTAGCCGGTGTGGGATTCCTCATCATTGGAGCCTGGACCATATGGCAAGGTGCTAATTTGAATTGAGCTTCCAGTATCATAGGAAATCCGACTCATATGGTTTGGGAATAGAGCTATTTTTTCCGGGCGTGCATCTATAGCGAACAATTTCGCATCTCTTTGTATATAGCCCCTCAATTTTGGAGATAGAAAATGGGTAGCATGACAGGTCTCGCAGCGTTCGGATTCTGGATGTTCATCGCGGCCGTGGTAGTGACAGGCATCTGGTCCGATATCCGTAAGCGCGAATCGCAACAGGAAACGCTGCGCCGCATCGTTGAAAGTGGCCAACACCTTGATGCGGCATTGGTCGAGAAAATGCTGGGGTCTGTTAAGGCCTCGTCGAATGCGGACCGCGATCTTAAGGTTAGCGGCATCATCACGATGTTTGCCGCGCCGGGCCTCGCCATATTTGGTTACTTCCTGTCGAGCTACAACTCGAAGATACAGCAGATTTTTATCGGCATTGCTGTGTTGGTTGGAATCGTTGGGATAGGCATTTATTTCGCCGGAGTCATGGCGGGTCGTTGGCGTGAGCAAGACCAAGACCAGAACCGAAACCGAGTCTGATCTATGCGGGCCGATCCTGGTCATTACCGTAAGGGCCCCGAGGCCCTGATCGCGAGTCTTGCGGCAAGAGGCGATCGAGTTGCATTCGCAGAACTCGTGCGCCGACGTCAGGGCTGGGTTCGGGCTCTGCTGCGTCGCTGTAGCGGCGACGCCAACATCGCGGACGACTTGTCGCAGCAGGTTTTTCTACGTGCCTGGCGCAAGATTTCGCAACTGAAAGAAGTGGACAAATTTGGCAGTTGGCTGAAACGGATGGCCATCAATGAATGGCTGCAACACAAACGCAAAAATGACGCGCTTCGCGGCGCCTTGGGCGAGGAGGAGATAACGATGTCACAAAAAGACAAGACATCGATCGGTTTGGACCTCGATGGCGCGATGGCGTTGTTACCCGGCCCGGTAAGCATGTGTATCGCCCTGTCTTATCACGAGCGTTTGACGCACGAGGAAATAGCAGAACTGAGTGGACTGCAGGTTGGCACTGTCAAATCGCACGTGCGCCGCGGCAGTGCTCGCTTACGCGAATTGTTATCAGCCTATGACGAATCCAATGATTCGGAGGACGCAGCATGAGCAATGATCGAGACCCGGTACTCGAAGCGCTGTTTGAAAAAACGCGACCGGAGATTGGCGACAACGGATTTGTTGAGACCGTAATGGTACGGGTCGACAAACGGCGCCGGAACGTGATGATCGGACGATTGCTGATTGTCGCCCTTATTCTCCTGATTGAGTTTTTACCGTCATCGCCACTGCAAAGTTCGGTCGGCAAAATGGCGCAGTCACTGGGCACCGAGCTGGTTACCTTAGACGCAGCGTGGTGGGCTTTCATCGTTGCGCCGGTGAATAGCATCGCAGGCATTGTCGGCATGTTCATGCTGGGCTTACACGTGCTGTATCGAAGGAATATGCGTTAGACAATCAGCCGGCAGACGGTGAGAATGCGACCACACATATAAACCTACGTGCCAGAGGAGAAAACACAGCCGTGAATGAAATAATCTGCCCGCATTGTGGAACAGCATTCAAAGTTGACGAAGCCGGGTATGCGGACATTCTGAAGCAAGTTCACGACAGTGAGTTCGAGCAGCAGTTGCATGACAGGCTTGAGCTGGCTGAGAAGGACAAGCTAAATGCCATAGAACTCGCCAAGAACGAGCTCAGCAGAGAAATGCAGAAGGCCGCCGCAGCCAAGGACGCTGAGATTCAAGAACTGAAGGCAAACCTCGAGGCCGGTGAGGTTGAGCGAAAACTTGCCGTGGCTGAAGCGTTGCGCGCCGTGGAAAGGAACCGCGACGCGCTCGCAAATGAATTGCAGCAGATGAAACAGGAGCACCTCGCTGCTGTAAAGCTAGCTCAGGCCGAGCTCGCCGCCAACGAAGTTTCGCAGAAGCTCGCCATCACTGAGGCAGTCAGCGCGGTCGAAAAAGAGCGCGACGAACTGAAGAATGGCCTGCGGCAAGCGGCGCTCGAGAAGCAACTCGCCGAGAAGTCGCTTACCGACAAATACGAGACGCAGATCAAGGATCGTGATGACGCGATTGAGCGCCTCCGTGATATGAAGGCTCGCCTGTCGACCAAGATGGTTGGAGAAACCCTCGAGCAGCACTGCGAGACCGAGTTCAACCGCATTCGATCGACCGCGTTTCCGCGGGCCTATTTCGAGAAGGACAACGACGCCAGTATGGGTAGCAAGGGCGATTACATCTTTCGCGACTCGGATGAGGCGAGTACCGAGATCGTTTCGATCATGTTTGAAATGAAGAACGAAAACGACACCACCGCAACCAAGAAAAAGAACGAGGATTTTTTAAAAGAACTCGACAAGGACCGTACTGAGAAGGGCTGCGAGTATGCGGTGCTGGTGTCACTGCTCGAACCCGATAGTGAACTTTACAACTCTGGCATCGTCGATGTGTTTTACCGCTACCCAAAGATGTACGTCATTCGGCCGCAGTTTTTTGTTCCCATCATCACACTGCTGCGTAACGCCGCTATGAAGTCGCTTGAATATAAGACGGAACTTGCGCTCGTTAAAGCACAGAACGTCGACATCACAGACTTTGAGAATGATCTTGAGACATTCAAGACCGCCTTCGCGAAGAACTACGATCTTGCGTCCAGGAAATTCCAAACGGCAATCGATGAGATTGACAAGTCGATCGATCATTTGCAGAAAACAAAGGACGCTCTGCTTGGAACGGACCGTAATCTGCGTCTGGCAAACAACAAGGCTCAGGATGTAACGATTAAGAAGCTGACGCGGCGCAACCCCACGATGGCGGAGAAATTTGAGAAGCTGAACAGAGGTAGGTCATCCGATACTGAGTGAGGAGGACTCGACGTTCACGGACGACTCAAGCATTGGCAGCGACGCTGCCCCTGGCCATCGGGCTGAAAAGAATACGGTATAGTCCGGTCTGCTAGAAAACAAAAGAAGAAGGCGATCAATATGCTAAGAAGAGAATTTTTGGGGGCTGCAGGCCTCGCTCTGGGTGCCACCGCTTATGGGTCAGGCTCCAGCACAGCAGCAACGACGGCGAGTTCTGGCGCCATTGAAGCAGGTGATTGGGTAGCGCTGAGAAACTTGTTTCCTCTGACACGCGACTACATCCAACTTTCGACTTTCTTGCTGGCCTCCCATCCGCAGCCGGTTTCCGACGAAATTGATCGCCACCGTCGCGGCCTGGATGAAAATCCTTCTGATTACTGGCATGAACATTTCGAAACAATCGACGGAGAAGTTTCCGCTGCAGCAGCTCGTTATATGGGCGGAGAGGGAAAACAGATCGCGCTAACCGATAGCACGACGATGGGGCTCGGGCTGGTCTACAGCGGTTTGACATTGCGGCCCGGTGACGAAATTTTGCAGACCACGCATGACCATTACTCCACCGATCTTTCGTTGGCTAACAGGGCCGAAAGAACCGGCGCAACGGTTCGCAGGATTTCGCTCTACGAAGATCCTGCCACGATATCTGAAAACCTGATCGTCAGTAACTTGCGGAAGGGCATTTCGGATAGTACGCGAGTGGTTGCGGTGACGTGGGTGCACTCGTCAACAGGCGTGAAGTTGCCGTTGCGGGCCATGGCAGATGCGATTGGCGAGATCAATCGAAAACGCGCTGCGGAAGACCAGATTCTATTTTGTGTCGATGGGGTCCATGGTTTCGGCGTAGAAGATCAGGATGTAAGCAAATTGGGCTGTGACTTTTTTATCGCGGGAACCCACAAGTGGATTTTCGGGCCGCGCGGAACAGGCGTGGTCTGGGGGAATGATCGTGCATGGCAACAGACGGTGGCCGTAATTCCGAGCTTCAGTGCGTCGTACAATGTTTGGCTTGGGCTGCAGACGCAAGACCAGGTTCCTGTAGGTGAGCATATGTCACCAGGCGGGTTCCACTCTTTCGAACATCGCTGGGCGCTTCCTGCCGCGTTCGACTTGCACTTACAACTGAACAAAGCCAAGGTTCAGGAACGCATACATCAGCTCAATACCCAGACCAAAGAAGGGCTGGCAAAGATGTCGCACGTGAAACTCTATACGCCGATGAGCAGTGAATTGTCATCCGGCCTGGTGTGTTTCGATGTCGATGGAATCGGCCCCGTGGAAGTTGTCAAGCGCATGCATGACAAAGGCATCATCATGAGCAACACACCCTACCGTGAGAGCTACCCGCGTTTTGCACCGAGCCTGCTCAATAACGAGAACGAGATCGATCGGGCGTTGGCGGGTATCGCTGCAATGCGATAAGCAAAATGTCGATACGTCGTCGTCTGTCTGGCACACAACAAGGCTCAAGATGTATCGCTTAAAAAGCTGACGCGATAGCCGTTGTGTTTGCGGATGTTTAGCACGCGGTTGTCATCAAATATCAGGTACTGGCCCTTGATGCCGGCGAGGCAACCCTCGATCTCCGCTTGCTTGTCAAAGCCGACGCTCTTTACTTTCTCCGGGTACCGTTCGACGGGATAGTTGATCGAGCAGACAGTGTCATCTGTGTCGATAAACTGGCGCAGGTCGGCGTCGAGTGTGTTGGTTAACGATGTTTTCGTCGCGACGAGATCGGCATCAATCACCTCATTTTTCAACATGCGCTGCCAGTTCGTTCGATCGGTCAGATGTTCTTTCATAGCCACTTCA
>JAACFM010000138.1 GCA_009937445.1 Gammaproteobacteria bacterium
TCGATCTGCCCTCAGCGGCCCCTCAGCGGCCCGGTTTCAGCTCGCTGCGATGGTTTCGCTCCTGACATAATGGCCCCTTATACGTACTATCCGCTTCGAGTTCGGAATCGGGCGAAAGATACTCAATAGCTGCTCTCATGTTGTACCAGCCGGCATCGCCGATTGCGCCCATCGGTTCGAGTTCAGAGTTGTAACGAATGTTGCTCTTGTTCGTCAGGTTGAATTGAAAGGCCGACGCGACTGACCAGACCCAGCCAATGTCATCGGCCATTTGATTCTTGATCCGGTGTGTCCGCGGGTGGTGTACGAAGTGCGTGCCGTCCATGAAGCCGACGTTGTTCTCGCGGCAGGCAGCAATGATGTTCTGCAATGACGGCAGGCTGGCAAAGGGCTTTTCGCCCAGCACGTGCTTTCCCTTGCGAGCCGCAGTGACACTGATTTCCTCACGAACACTTGTCGGGGTTGCGATGTACACGGCATCTATCGCGTCGGATTCAAACATTGTCTCCCACGAATCAAATGCGAGCGAAATGGCATGTTGATTAGCGAATGCGTTGGCCGTTTCCATCCTGCGGCTCGACACGGCGACAAGCTCCGCTCCCGGCGCAAGTGTCACAGCCCCCACCATGGAATTGGCGATCCGTCCGGTACCGACAAATCCCCAGCGAAGCGTTTTGGTCGAATCGGCTCGCAGTACCTGCGGCCCGCCTAGGGCGGAAACAACGGCAGCGCTGCCCGATGCTTTGAGAATTCGACGTCGCTCCAGATTGATTAATTTAGTGGGCGCGATATCTTTTGTCTTGTCTGCCATCGTGGTCACTCCGGGATTCCTCAATCTGCCTCTGCGCAGCAAGGTCTTGCCGATGATACAGCAATCGGCCATCCCACCTGGTCGGCCGCCCAATCAATTCAAAGTGAAAAATGGCGCAATATGAAAAATGTTTTTGTGCCCGCCCATTCATAATGCCCGCCAGCAAAAAGTGAAATGAGAGGCAAGAGAAGTGGGCGAAGGAATCCGGGAAACAAAATCCGATCTGGAGACAGACAGGGATCTCTTCAAGGCAACACTGCCGTTCGGCGTTGAATCCCTAAAGACCAGTTGGTGGGTTGTCGGCTCGACGTTCCTGATGTTACTCGCATCGCTTGTTGGTGCAGCGCTTGCACCCGCATGGCCAATTCGTCTGGTCTTCTCTATCGTGTCGGCGTTGCTAATGATGCGTGCATTCATCACTTATCACGACTATATGCACAACGCGATTTTATCGCGGTCTCGATTAGCATGGTGGTTGTTTCGACTTTACGCCGTATTTTCGCTGACGCCGCCGCGATCGTGGAAGAACAGCCACAATTTTCACCACGGCCATGTTGGCAAGATTGATGCCGCCGCCGTTGGAGCTTTCACGCTGATGACGACTGACATGTGGCGCGACGCTTCTTTCGCTGAGCGCGTCGCCTACCGGGTCGAGCGCCATCCGATGACTATTGTGACCGGGTACTTCACCATCTTCTTCCTCAGCGTCACATTACTGCCACTGTTGAGGAATCCAGCCCGGCACTGGGATTCGCTGCTTGTGCTGCTCGGTCACGGCACACTGATTGCGGTGTTGTGGATATTGGGCGGATTCGACATGGCGTTTTTTACGGTCTTATTGCCGATGACAATCGCTTCGATGCTCGGCAGCTATTTGTTCTTCGCTCAACACAGCTTCGAGGACATGCGAGTCCTACCAACTGAGACATGGACTAGTCGGCGCGCGGCGATGGAGTCTTCAAGCTACTTGAAGCTCAATAAAGTCATGCGATGGTTCACCGGCAACATTGGCTATCATCATATTCATCACCTGAACGTACGTATCCCGTTTTATCGACTTCCCGAGGCGATGGAGGCGATATCAGCATTGCAATCGCCCGTGACGATAACGCTTTCGCTAAAGGACGTCATGGCGAGTTTTCGATGTTGCCTGTGGGATGAGAGGCTGCAGCGAATGGTCTCGTACAGGGAATTCGCCAGAGCTGCCGCGGTCTGATAAAGAAACTCTCGCAGAGCCCAATGCGTTAGCGTGTATCATGCGGGCCCTGCTTAGTACTCGCATACTTTATTCGGAGCAATATGCATGAATCAGCGAAAAGTCACAGGTGGGCTGCCTTTTGCGGTCACCATCACGATCTCTGTCTATCTGGCCCTGTTCACGACTACCGCCATCGCCGTTGAAGGCATGTGGACACCGGCGCAGCTGCCGGACATCGAACGCCAGCTTAAAGACGCTGGACTTGAGATCGCAGCGGCCGACCTGGCCGACCTGGCCGCATATCCGATGGCTGCCGTGATTTCACTGGGTGGTTGTACCGCCTCATTCGTATCGCCACAGGGTCTCGTCGTCACCAATCATCACTGCGCACGTGGCTCGGTACAATTCAACTCTAGCGAGGAGAATAACTATCTCGTTGATGGCTTCGTCGCCCGCTCAAAGTCATTTGAGTTGCCGGCCGCGCCGGGAACGCGCGTGTATGTTACGACGCGTATCCAGGATGTGACCGACACGATCAAGAGTGAACTGTCGAATGACATGACGTCACGCGAACGCTATCAGGTCATCGAGGATGTCCGCAAACGGCTGATCGCCGAGTGCGAATCAGGTGGCGGCTTCCGTTGCCAGGTGCCCAGTTTTTATGGCGGCGCGAGCTACACGCTGATCGAAAGACTCGAGATTCGTGATGTGCGTATCGTCTATTCGCCGAGCGACAGCATTGGCAAGTATGGCGGTGACGTGGACAACTGGATGTGGCCACGGCACACGGGTGATTTTGCCTTCTATCGGGCCTACGTTGGTCCCGATGGGCAGCCGGCAGACTTCGCTGAAGATAATGTCCCCTACGAACCTGCACATTTTCTGAAGGTAAGCCGCGCTGGTCTTAGCGACGGTGACTTCGTCATGGCGGCCGGGTATCCGGGAACGACGCGCCGCCACACGCGACTGTCCGAAGTTGAACAGGCATTTAGCTGGCTGTATCCGACGTGGCAGTCGGTCGTCACGGACTGGGTTGCGACCATCGAGGAGGCTGCCCCGGCGGGTAGCGATGCGCGCATTAAATATGAGTCGCGTCTTGCCGGCCTTAACAATTTTCTAAAGAACGTTGGTGGCCAACTTGAGGGCGCCGAGCGTGTGGGCCTTAAAGCGCGGCGCGGCGATCGCGAGTCGGCACTGCAGCAGTGGGTGGACAATGACCCCGCGGGTGCGTCGTACTCGGAGGCGTTTTCCAGTCTTGATACTCTGGTCGGCGACATTACGGCCGATGCTCGCCAGGACTACTGGTACAGGCGGGTCACTTCGTCGCAGATGCTCGGTGCTGCAAGTGATCTTTATCGTCTTGCAAGGGAACGGGAAAAACCCGATGCAGAGCGCGAACCGGGTTATCAGGACCGCGATCTGACATTTTTTGAGCAGCGTATGCAGGTGCTCGATCGGCGCTTTGACCCGGTCGTTGACAAGGCAGAGTGGCTTCTATTTATGGACACTTACCTGCAGCAGCCGGCAGAACAGCGTGTCGCAGCGTTTGACGCAGCCCTGGGCCTTGACGCAGTTGCCGACAGCGAAGCTGCATCGGAGATTCTCGATGGGTTCTACAATGGCACCGGGCTCGATAACGTTGAAACTCGGCTTGCCTGGATGGACCAACCGCCGAGCGCCTTTGAGGCCAGTGACGATCCGTTCGTGCAGCTAGCGGTCGCGCTTTTCGACCACGAATTTGAAGACGAGGAGCAGTCGAAGACCTTTAGCGGACGGATGACGCAGCTCCGACCGGCGTACATGGACGCGATCATCGCGTATAGCGAGGCGCAAGGTCAGGCCACGTATCCGGATGCCAACAGCACAATTCGCATCACATATGGCAACGTGTTTGGCGGCTCACCCAGAGACGGGATGATCTACGAGCCGTTCACGCGACTCGAAGGCATCACTGAGAAGGACACGGGGAGAGCCCCGTTTGATGCGCCGTCGCGGCAACTCGAACGTATCGCGGCGAAAGACTACGGCGAATATGCACTCGATGACATCGGTTCTGTGCCGGTCAATTTCCTGACCGACCTTGATTCGACGGGAGGCAACTCGGGCTCCGCGACGATGGACGCCAACGGCAACCTCGTGGGCCTCTTGTTCGACGGCACAATTGAAAGCGTCAACTCTGACTGGGACTACGACACTCGCACCACGCGTACCATTCACGTGGACACTCGTTACATGCTTTGGGTCATGGAAAAGGTCGACGCTGCCGTGCATCTCATCGAAGAGATGACACTCACTACGACGCCGTAGTCTCTGTCATCAAAAATCAGTCGGAGATGCCGGCGCCTCCACCTTAGTGGGTGGTGATGTCTCCAGTTCTTCAAGCAGGTGCCTGACGGCTGTCTCGAGCGTCGGGTCCTGCCCGGCAGCAACGAGTTCCGGTCGATCGACAACTTCGATATCGGGAGAAACGCCTTCGTTTTCTACGGCCCACTCGCCGTCGGTGTCCATGAAGCGGAATGTGGATGCCAGAATGCTGCCACCATCCGCGAGCGATGGATTACCGGAAATTCCGATAAGGCCGCCCCAGGTTCGCGTACCGATCAGGGCACCCAAGCCCAGCTTCTTGAAGTAGTAGGGAAACGCATCGCCTGCTGTATTCGGCAAATGCACATAAGCGATTCGACCACCGGACAGTTCATCCACGCGACGCGCACGTTCTTCAACCCAATCGAGATATCGCAATTGAGTCTCGGAAGTAATGGTCTTGACCATGACGTCGCGACTGTCGCGCTCGCGCGGATTGTCGTTGACAGTCAATGTAACGATATCGCCGCCAGTATTTTCCAATAGCTGATAGAAATTCTGTGCACCAGCGGTGGAAACACCGTTGATCGCAATCACGTAATCACCAACCGAGACGTTTATGCCGGGCACGGCGAGTGGTGAAAAGAAGTTCGTTTGCCACGCTTCGCCCTTAAAGATTTTGCTAACGCGGTAGAAGCCGTTCTGGCGTTCAAACTCAGCGCCGAGCAAGCCGCCGTTGCGTCGTTCCACGGAAGGTTGGTCACCTGACTGAACGTAGATGTGGCCGGCATTCATCTCTCCAGCAATTTCGCCGAAGATGTAGTCAAGATCTGCCCGGTGTGCGACATGCTGAACGAGTGGCTCGTATTTGCTCCGAATCTCGTCCCAGTCCTGACCGTGCATATTGGGGTCGTAGAACCAGTCACGCAGAATTCGCCAACCGTCGACGTACATTTGCTGCCACTCAACCATCGGGTCAACGAGCACCTCCATATCGTCGAGCTGCGATGGTTTCGCTCCTGACATAATGGCCCCTTATACGTACTATCCGCTCTTAATTGATCCTCTACGGTCGCCCGAATCTCTCAAAAGAACGCGTCAAACCGGGTCAACCGCTTTCAGGGCTCGAATCAGAGAATATCTGGCAAAGCTTGATGAACTAAAACCCTAAGAAGCGCGGGCAATTGGTCTGAGTCGGTGGCCGTTGGTGGAAATTTGGCTAGAATGTCGGCTTGTGACCCAAAGCAATGGACATCGGCGAAAATGCCGTAGTTGAAGCAATAACATTTAAGGAGCGCCAACGATGTTGCGATTTCTTACAGTTCCAGCTCTCTTGATTCTGATTTCTTGTTCGCCGAGCACCGAGACGCCCGATAACGGATACCAGGGAGTCCGCGGTATTTGCTGATTATTTGTACGTATGGGCGCGGGATAAGGAACATGAGCAAACCGATTTCTTTTCCGTTTATGGCGTGAATCCCGAATCCGAGCAGTATGGTCAATTGGTTTCGACTGTTCCGATGGGCGTAATTGCAAACGCCCACCACACGGAGCATTTCATGTCCGAGGGTAACCGCCTGTTCATGAACGGCTTCATGACTGGCAATAGCTTCGTAGTCAACGTGACCAATCCGCAAGTCCCAGTCGTCGACGCGCATTTCACAAACGCCGGGCCATACACCTACCCGCATAGCTTCGAGCGCTTGCCCAACGGCAACGTTCTGGCTACGTTTCACAACAAAGGCGCGCCTGACTCGGGCGCTGGAGGGCTGGTAGAACTCGACCCGCTGGGCAAGTTTTTACGCGGAACCGATGCCGCCGACGCTGTTGACCCGGAGCTCCGACCCTATAGTTTGGCTCCTGTTCCCAACCTCGATAGGGTAGTAACAACTACAGGCGATATGTGGCTGAAGCTTTTAGGTCGTTCGATTCAGATTTGGCGCCTATCCGATCTGACATTAATGAAGACGGTTTTGCTTCCTCCCGGCCCGCGTGGTGACGAAAACCTTGATGTGGCCGAAGCGCGGCTCCTCGACGATGGCCGGACACTTATCGTCACGACATTTCGTTGTGGCATGTACGTGCTGAGCAATATCGAGACTGACCATCCCGCAGTCGATTTCGTGTACGGCTTTCCGTTCGAAGCCGGCGACGAGTGTGGGCTACCATGGCGCATCGGTAATTACTGGATTCAGACGGTCGATACAACGAATTCTTTGCACGTATTGGACATCAGTGACCCGCGACGACCTCAATTGGTCAGCGAATTATTTTTGGGCATTGACGAATTGCCGCATTGGATTTCGGGTGAACTGGGCGGCAACCGAATTGCTTTGACCGGCAGTGGCCCCTGGTTGGATGGTCGAATTGTACTACTCGAACTCGATCAGACCACGGGTAAGCTTAGCGTCATTGACGATTTCCGAAGTCCTGGTTTTGACCAGCCCGGCGTAGACATGAATCGCGAAACCTGGCCTCACGGCGACAACGGTCCAGCTACTCCGCACGGGGTAGTCTTTTCAAGACCCAATTAGTCTTGGCCGAAAGAACGTCTAACAATCTGCGTTCGCTCTTGACCGTTAGCTGCCCTTGAATATCCTTGTTTTTGGATGATCTGAACTTCTGCTATTGATGAAAGCGGACATTCAGGATTAGGGCTGGAAGCATCGTCAAGTCAACGATTGGCGAACGACCGCTTTACGCTCGGAAGCAGACATTGGGGTAATATCGGGTAAAAGGTCTGCTAGTGACCCATTGCGGTCGTCCAGGCAGTTATGTGGTTGCACCTCACTCGAGAGAATTTATCCGGATATTTGAACTGAATATTGTCTGTTCTTGTTGGCTCACCAGGGATTGCATGAAAAACAATAGCTTCAAACAAACGAACTACATCATCCGCTGCCTCGCAAGCTTTGGTCTCATTCTTTTCGGCATCACCCTGATGCGCGGCCCGAATGACGCTAGCGGCATTCCCGTCATTATGGGCGCTCTCGCTATCGGTGCAGGAGCGCTGACACTAATCATTTCGCTGGTCGCCTGGTTTTTTTCTGCCACCAAACGAGAAGATACGATTGCAGGTGTGCCGACTCGTGGGCGTCCTGCCGCTGCGAATGAGCCAATACCCGTGCCTCGTAAACGCACTTTGTGGGGGACCGTTCGCGAGATTATTTACTGGTGGTGGCGAATGTAGATGTTCGGGAAAAACGATGAAAGGGCTGCTATTGGCCGTTAGCTGCCCTTCAAATCCGGTCGATTCTGAGGAATTGAATGTCCGCTTTCGATGAAAGCAGACATTGGGGTAATATCGGGTAAAAGGTCTGCTAGTGACCCGAAGCGGCCGGTCGCAAAATCGATGAAAATGACTAATTGGAAAGACACCGCAGAACTTATTGGTATCGCGGCGATTGTTGCGTCATTGATTTTCGTGGGTCTGCAAATGAAGCAGACTCAAGAAATAGCTCTCTCAGCGGCGTATCAGTCTCGCGCCGACAGTAGTCTACATATTAGAGCGATGCCGCTCGAATCTCCGGAACTTCTATCAGCGATAACGAAGCTCAGATTGCCGACCCGCTCCGACCTCACGGGCGAGGAGCTTACGGCTTTGCAGTTTTTTTTTCGCGAGTAATCTCATTTACCTGGAAAATAATCACTATCAGTATCTGAACGGATACATTTCGGACGAACAGTGGCAGTCAAATGTTGGTGATTTGAAGACTATGTTTGCAACGCCGGAGTTTCGCCGCATCTGGGATCGCGGATTTGGCTCTTGGAGAAGCTCTTTTGAAAGCGAAATACAGCAAGTAATTGGTTCGCTTGATGCCCAAACTCAGGATATCCAATGAGGGGCTCGGCGCGTTTGAGTGCATCAGCAGCGTCCGGTTATGGCCGTAAGCCGCCAGTCGCCGGGTTTCGGCTACAATGACTGCTACTGACCCAAAGCGGACATACAGCATTCTTCTCACATTACTTTTTTTCATGCTCCCAACAGGACATACGTTTTGAAGCGATCGTTGCAAGATTATGCATTGGCTGCAGAGATCATAGGCGCGGTCGCCGTCGTGATATCGCTGATTTATGTCGGGGTCAGCGTTAACCAACATACGAATGCGGTTCAGGTCGCGAATCATCAAGCATTGGTGGCCATGGATCAGGATACGACTG
Source organism: Gammaproteobacteria bacterium (assembly GCA_009937445.1). GTDB lineage: Bacteria > Pseudomonadota > Gammaproteobacteria > Steroidobacterales > Woeseiaceae > UBA1847. Next base: position 8,475 of record JAACFM010000138.1, read on the forward strand.
ATTGGTTCAAGGACCCGGATTTTGCTGCTACCTATCTAATTGCCTCTAAAGACATTGGAGAACTTTCAGCGGTGCAACGATCTCAAGTGGGGTCCTATGTTGCTGGGAAGTTAAATGCTTGGGAATATGCTTTCCTCACCCACGAAAACGGAATGATGGCCGACAATATCTGGCAAGGATGGGATGGTCATTACCGAACGGTGCTAAAGCAGTCAGATGGTCGCTGGTTCTGGAATATGGAGCGAAACAGTTTTTCGCCAGCATTTCGAGAGTATGTCGATTCGATCGTCGCTGATTTGGAATAGCCCGCTTATGGCCGGAAGCGGCCCTTAGATTTTCCTGATTTCTAGCTGATTGAACGACCACTTTGGGTGAGAGCCGACATTCGGGAACAGATCCCAGTTTCCCCTTGATCCCGCAGCGTTGTAGCGGCGGATTTACCCCCGGAAGCAGACATTGGGGTAATATTGTTGAAATAGTCTGCTAATGACCCTAAGCAGCCGGTCACCAACTCTCGGGAGGAGTCTGATTGAAATCGCTAAAACTCCAAGATTGGGCAAACATCGCCGAAATAGTCGCAGCGATTGTGAT
>JAACFM010000139.1 GCA_009937445.1 Gammaproteobacteria bacterium
AAGCGGGCATCGGACTGGCAACTGAATGCGAAGGTGGCATGTTCGGTCTGGTCTTTACCGATGCGCCATCAGTGCGAAGCTTCGATCAGGTTGCCGCTGCTGACATCGAACGATTCACGAAGTTTTTCCACGGTATGCTCGACGCAGGCGTGTACCTGGCACCGTCAGCATTCGAGGCAGGGTTTGTCTCGGCAGCGCACGGAGATGCGGAAATCAATGCAACGATTGACGCCGCGAGAAAGGTCTTCGCGACGCTCTAGAGCTCAGTCAGCAACGCGACGAACTCTGGCGGCGTCCAGCAGTTCGTCGACTAACCTCAGTCGAGCGGCGGTATCACTGCTTTCAAGACTGAGCTGTTTTTGTTCGAGATCAATAGGAAGGATCTCGAGGAATCGATAGGTCACCCAGACAGCATCCGACAATGCACGGTCCTGCGTTTCGTAGAGGCGCCCAAGGTCATCGAGAATATTAGCAAGCATGCTCCGCATGGCCTGATATTTATCTGGCAACGGCGAAGAAACTTCCGCTTCGATCAACTCTACTTCGGCAATGTTCAGTCCGTCGTGTTGACGTTCGTTCGACAGCAGGCGAAAACGCTGTCCACCCATCGCAGTGACACCCAGCAATCCGTCGCTGCGTGGTCGCCGTCCCGGTCTCGTGACCGTCCTTTATCAGCACAACGCCGAACGGAGAATCCGACTTCATACAGCGACTCACCATATCAATATAGCGAGACTCGAAGACCCTGAGCGGTAACGGGCCGCCTGGAAACAAAACAGTATTCAGAGGAAAAATCGGTATATGCACAGTCTTCAGTATAGGACGAGATCAGCCGCCACGCGTTCTTTGCAATATTGCTGTCAATGTCTGTCTGGCTGAACCAAAACCACCGTTGCTCATAAAAATGACCTGATCACCACTCAGCACCTTTTTCGACATATCGTTGACCAGATGATCGTAATCCTTGTGCACACTGAGCTTGGCGCCCAGAGGCTCCAATGACGCATCAAATCCTTCACCCATGTCCTTTGGCCGATACATCCAGATCAGATCAGCCTGTTTGAGCGAATTCGCCAACGCGTCATTGTGAACACCGAGCTTCATGGTATTTGACCGCGGCTCCATAGCGACCACCACGCGGTGACCCGGATAGCGATGCCGCATTGAGGAAATCGTCTTTTCAATGGCCGTAGGGTGATGAGCGAAGTCGTCATAGATAGCGATGTTAGCCACCGTCGCCGTGCGTTCCATGCGACGTTTGACGCCCTGAAAACGCGACAATGCAGCGACCGCACGCTCGAACTCCACCCCCACTGATACCGCCGCCGCAACGGCCGCGAGTGCGTTCTCGAGGTTATAGGTACCGCCCATGTTCCAATGCGTCTCTGCCGCCGCTCCCGATGGGCTGCGCATACCGATATGCCGCTCAACTTTGTCACCGAACCTTGCGAGCCAGTCGGTATCGTCGTCCGTAGAGAAGGTTTGTACCGGCGTCCAGCAACCCATCTCAATGAGTTTCTTGATGTTCTCATCGTGACCGTTGGCGATGATCAGGCCGTCGCCGGGGACCATTCGCAGCAGCTGATGAAATTGCCAGTGGATTGCGTCCATGTCCTTGTAGATATCGGCGTGATCAAACTCAAGGTTATTGAGAATTAAGGTCCGCGGCCGGTAATGAACGAATTTTGCCCGCTTGTCGAAAAATGCCGTGTCGTACTCATCTGCCTCGACAACGAAAAAAGGCGACTTTCCAAAACGAGCCGACGCACCAAAATTGGCCGGAATACCGCCGATCAGAAACCCGGGTTCCAGACCGACATCCTGCAGAATCCAGGCCAGCATGCTCGCTGTCGTAGTTTTTCCGTGAGTACCAGCCACCGCAATAACATGCCGATCGTGGAGGACGTTATCGGCGAGCCAATGCGGACCGGACATATAGCGGCAATCGTTGTTCAGCATCGCCTCGACCACATCGACGCCACGGCTCATGACATTGCCGACGACAACACAATCAGGATTAATATCGAGTTGACCGGCATCCACACCCTCATGAATGTCGATCCCAAGGTCCTTTAACTGATTACTCATCGGCGGATAGACGTTACGGTCGCAGCCAGTCACCCTGTGACCGGCCGCGCGGGCGAGCGCCGCCACGCCGCCCATAAACGTTCCACAGATACCTAAGATGTGTATGTGCATATCGACCTACACCGCCGGCCCAAGCATTGGCTTCAGGACACCGTACAATTGAAGTTGTGCGAACAGAACGGCCAGAGCGATCACAAAACCGATAACCCATTGCCGATCAATGGTGCGCGCAATGATATGTCCTTCCACCGGTATGGACCACAACCAAATAAACTGGACTGCCCACTCAGTTTCGCCAGGCGTCATCCAGAGGGGCAGGATCAGGCGACCAGCATAAATAACGACACTAAAGACGATGGCGCAGCCGAGCAAAGCCGTGAAACAGCGAACAAGTCTCGCGCTGTGGCCGAACGAATTGACAAGAATTGCATAAAAACCCAGTCCGGCGATTGCCAGAATAAGGTCTATGGAGAGGCTCGCGCTCTTGTAGGTTTCAATAACCATCACGGCAACGATACCGACCAGAAACCAGATCGCCACGACCACCATCAATAGCAGCATTGAATGTGGGATGTGGTTCGGGCCCTTCCGCAGCAGAATGATCTCGATGAGCGTTTTGAATAGAGTTAACACGCCGCCGATCATCGCATGTTAACCTCGTATTCTGAAAATCGACTGCGTTCATCCAATGCCTGATTACTTGTTTGTCGATCATCTCGACAGCATCAGCCAAAACATTACCGGTCACGTCCAACTCGGCGTCGACACCGAATTCATGCGCGAAAAGACGTATTTCGCACAGCTGTGCCTGCTGCAGATATCAACTCGAGACGCCATTTACTGTGTCGATCCACTGGTTGAAGGCGGTCAATCCGAATTCTGGAAGCAACTTCTTGCGAGCAGCTGGGTTGTACATTCCGCGCGACAGGACATTGAGGTTGTTTATCAAACAGCCAGGGCAATGCCGTCAGAAATATTTGATACGCAGATTGCCGCAGGTCTTCTCGGCATGCCGGCGCAAGTGGGCTACGCCGGCCTGGTCAAGGAATTGTTTGACGTCGATATGGCCAAATCGCATACGCGCGCAGACTGGACGAAACGACCCTTACCCGAAGAAGTTCTGGATTACGCGGCCGAGGACGTTGAGTATTTGTTACCGGCCGCCGACATTTTGTCAGAGGGCCTGGATAAAAAAGGCCGTCTCGATTGGGCGAAACAGGATTCTCGATTGCTTCTGGACCCGGCGCTGTACGACGTCTCAGGTGATCAGGCCATTGACCGTCTAAAAGGCGCGCGAAATTTTCGCGGCAGCAAACGAGCGGCGGCTGTCAGACTCGCAGCATGGCGAGAAGACGAAGCCATCCGGCGCAACCGCCCGCGACAATGGATCATTCGAGACAATGTTCTGCTCGACATTGCCTATAATCTGCCGTCTTCCGAAAAACAGCTGGCCGACATCGACGGTATACCGCCGAAGTTGGTGGGTCGTGCCGGAAAACAGCTCATCGACGCGGTGAGCGACGCGCAAGGCGCCGAAAACGGATATCAGCCGCCCAAACCGCCGGACGAGACCCAAAAGGCCCTGCTAAAGGAAATGCAGGCGCAAGTGGCCGAATGTGCAAATGATCTGAACCTCGCCGCCGAGACAGTCGCATCAAAGCGGGAACTGTCGTCTGTGATTATCTCCGGAAACCGGGAGACGCGCGTCTTCTCCGGCTGGCGCCGGGACCTTATCGGCGAGCGACTGCTGCAACTTTTGTAGGAGCGCGCCCTGCGCGCGACCCTACGACAGCGCGTTCAGCAGTCTGTCATAAACCTCGTCCATCGTGCCCACGGCATCAATGGTCGTCAGTTTGTTTCGCTGTTGATAGAAGTCGATCAGGGGCTCGGTTTTCTCGCGGTAGACATCCAGGCGATTGCCGATCGTTTCTTCGTTGTCGTCCTCACGCTGAACCAGTTCACCGCCCGCATTCGTGCATTCGTCAAGCTCATCCTGACTCGAGAAGTAGACGTTCAGAAGTTTCCCGGTGAGCGAGCAGGTTCGGCGACCCGTAAGACGCTTCATGAGAACGTCAAAGTCGACATCCATCAAGACGGCGGTATCGAGCGGTGTCCCCAGTTCATCCAGCAGGTCCTCAAGGTCGATCGCCTGTTGCGTTGTACGCGGAAACCCATCGAGGATGAATCCCTCCTCAGCATCAGGTTGACCAAGGCGCTCGCTGATAATACCCAACACCACTTCGTCCGGTACGAGGTTTCCCGCGTCCATCACGGCCTTTGCCTTCAACCCGAACCGGGTTCCCGTCGCAACAGCCTCTCGCAGCATATCGCCGGTAGATACCTGCGGAATATTCTTGTCGGCCATCAACTTCTTGGCTTGAGTGCCCTTGCCTGATCCGGGCGCGCCCAACAGTACGATACGCATGTGTCTGGTCTCTTAATGAATTTGACTGGTTTGGCCCTGCCAACGTGAGCCTGGAGCTCTTGCCAGCAACGCGCAGTACGCTACCGAGAAAGGACATTGAGGTCAATGACGGGTATCCTCACACGCCTCAAACCAACCATTAAGGAAACCCAGAATCATGTCTGCACGGAATGCCTTTTACGCCCAGTCGGGCGGTGTTACTGCTGTCATCAACGCAACTGCCTGTGGCGTTATCGAAACAGCCCGAAAATACCCGAACAAAATCGCCAGCGTCTATGCGGGACAGAACGGCATCATCGGTGCTTTGACCGAAAATATGGTTGATACGAATAAGGAGAGCGCATCCAGTATTGCTGCCCTTATGCACACACCGGGCGGCGCATTCGGATCGGCACGCTACAAATTAAAGGGCTTCGAGGAAAATCGCGCAGAGTACGAGCGTCTGATTGAAGTCTTCAAAGCGCATGATATTGGCTACTTCTTTTACAATGGCGGCAATGACTCGATGGACACCGCCCATAAAGTTTCGCAGATCTCCAAAAAGATGGGTTTCCCGGTCACCTGTCTCGGTGTGCCAAAAACGGTCGACAATGATCTGCCCGTAACGGATTGTTGCCCGGGATTCGGTTCCGTCGCAAAGTATGTCGCTGTTTCAACCCAGGAAGCGGCAATGGATGTTGCGTCCATGGCGGAGACATCAACCAAGGTGTTTGTTCTGGAGGTCATGGGACGGCACGCGGGCTGGATCGCAGCGGCCGGTGGTCTCGCGGGCAAAGAGCCCGGCGACGCACCGCACATCATTCTGTTTCCCGAGATCGCTTTCAAGAAACGTGAATTCCTGAAGAAAGTTCGACAATGCGTGAACGACTACGGCTATTGCGTCATCGTTGTCAGTGAAGGCGCAGCATTTGCCAACGGCAAGTTTCTCGCCGAAGCCGGTACCCGGGATGCTTTCGGCCACGCGCAGCTGGGTGGCGTCGCGCCGGTCGTTGCCAACATGGTCCGAGAGAGTCTGGGCTACAAGTTCCATTACGCCATTGCGGACTACCTGCAGCGCTCCGCTCGACACATCGCCTCGGACACGGACGTGAAACAGGCCTACGCGGTTGGCAAAGCGGCGGTGCAATACGCACTGCAGGGAAAGACGGCTGTCATGCCGGTGATCAAACGACTGTCCGATAAGCCCTACCGCTGGAAGATTGAGTCAGCACCGCTGGGACGCATCGCGAACAAGGAAAAAATGCTGCCTCGCCGTTACATCACCAAAGACGGCTTCGGCATCACCGAGGCTTGCCGACGCTATCTCGAACCTTTGATTAAGGGAGAGAATTACCCGCCATATATCAACGGCTTACCGAAAGTCGCCAAGCTCAAAAACAAGCTCGTCAAGCCGCTGCTTGGGACCAAATTTGTGGTATGATGCGCGCGCCTTCGAGACCGGTCTGCGGACAAAAAGCTTTTGTTACCGCGCGGTCGGCAATAATTAAAAAGACAAAATTCATTCGGTGAGAGGATCTCGAACGCGGTCTGCATAGCTTAAGCAGCAGCACATCACAGCTTGTAGCCATGTGTACCGAGTCCTCTCCCGCCGGACTACAATGACGGAGTAACAATCAATATGTCAGTTACAATTATCCTGGCCCTGTCCCTTTTCGGACTCGCTGTGG
>JAACFM010000140.1 GCA_009937445.1 Gammaproteobacteria bacterium
ATATCGAATATCGACTCAGTCGAATCACTTACCCGAGTAATGGCTGAGCTTTTGCGTGGTGGCAAGACTGTGCCTTACGGGGTGCAAATTTCCCCGTCGCTAAATGACTCTTCGCAGTACTCAGTTTACGTTGGTCAGGACGGCATCACGATGCCGGACCGGGATTACTATCTCGACCTTGATAACGAAAAATTTGAAAAAGCCAGACAAGGGCTGGTGCCTTATATCGCGAAGATGCTGGTTCGCTCAGGGTTAGATGCACAGGCTGCGCAAGATGCCGCAGAAAACATTTATGCGCTCGAAACCGAGATCGCGAGAGCTCAGTGGGATTCCGTTCGGCTGCGCGACCCACAGAATCTTAACAATCCGTACTTGACGGATGATTTGCCCAATCTGGGTAAGAATCTGCGCTGGTCATCCAGTCTTGAAACGCTGGGAATGCATGGTGAAGAGAAAATTATCGTCATGACACCCAGTTATTTCGAGGCGCTGGACGGATTACTGGTCAGTTCACCGCTTGAAACCTGGAAGCACTACCTCGCATTTCGAATTCTCGACGGTGCCGCGCCGGACGAGAGAGTTCGAATCTGGTAGCTGGCAGAGAGTATTCCTTGACAGGTAATGGCCGCATCCGGACAATCTGCGGCCCAATTCAGGTGATGTAGCTCAGTTGGTTAGAGCGACGGACTCATAACCCGTCCAATGGACCGCCCTTCGTCGTTTGCGGCGAGGCTCATGGCAGGACGGCAAAGCGTTAGAACGCCGAGTGTTCGCTAGTTTGACGCTATGGGCGCCTGGTAGGGTTCCAGGCCGAGTTTGGCGCGTTCATCATTGGCACGTTGCAGCAAAGTCGCATTCAAGTTCTGAAACTCTGCATGGTCTTTGAAGCGATCAAAAATCGGATCGCCAAAGAAATCTACGCCGACCGCATTTTTGTCAACGATCTTTCTTGCAAGACTGATGACCTCATCTTCCTGGCCCGTCAAAGCCGCGAGCTCCGCCGCCTGGTAAAGCGTGGGTACGAATGTTGACCCATAGGCGGCTCGCTCCTGCATGGACTCTTTTAGTGCATTGATCAGCTTGGCAAATTGTTGTTCGTCGCCAATTTGCAGGTAGCAGTAAGCCAGCGGTGCGAGATGCCCGGAGTTCGCGCCGTCCGGCCGTTTGAGCCTTAACAGGGCAGTATCAAGATCGTCAAAATATTCTTCGATGTAGGTAACTATTCCCGCACAATTGCGGCTGGTCATGAAATGCCGTGCGGCAGCGCTTAATACCGCAGCGTTGTTGTCAACCGGCGAAAGAACATCAAGCGTTTCCTGCGCCTCATCGAATCGCCCCAATGCGTCGAGCGCAAAAATCTTGCCAATAGGCAATCCAATATCAGCAAGCGTTTCGTACTCGCCGAGATCTTCCAAAGACCAGCCATACCAGAGCAGACCGACAGTGTCTGACGGATTTTCGTCATAAACCTTACGCAGGTGGCGGATAGCCTGCGCCTTCTCGCCCTGTGTAAACGCGACGGCTCCCCATGCTTGATGGATGTCGCCCGTCTCGCCGACAATTCTTTCGACGCGACCAATGAGCGCATTCGCCAGATCGTAGTCTTCTGCTCGAATATAGTCTTGAATCAGATTGTTAAATGCCGGTCCGAACAACGGGTCGCGCTCGACGACAGATTCGAGCAACGCTCGTCCCTGTGCACGTTTGCCGGCACGACCGTAAGCCGTTGAGAGCCAGTTGCGTGCATTGTCCATATTTGGATTGAGCTCCAGCGCGTGCTCGAGTGATGCAATTTGCATTGGGACGCTGGCGTCCGGGTCCGCATCCATGATGAGTCCCAAAACGGCATGCGCCTCCGCAAGATTTGGGTCTAGCGACAGTGCTTTGTCGATCAGGGGTCGACTGAGCGCGTAGCTTTCAGCTATCGGTATGTCGCCGTAGGAGCCGACATTGTCCGATAGCAGTTGCAGCACCAGCGCTTTCTGCGCCAATGCCGGTGCGTACTCGCTGTCGATCGCAATCGCTTCATCGAGGAGGCGCGATGCCTCGGTCATCTCGTCTTTGTTGCGGGTGTAAATCTTTTGTCTGGCGACCAGGTACAGGTCATAGGCTTCGATCGATGTTTCCGCTACCTGGTTGGTTTGTGTACCAATTAATTCGGTTCGAAGCGCATTGCTGATGCTCGCAGAAATCTCGTCCTGCACAGCAAAAACGTCAGTCAGATCCCTGTCGTAGGTTTGTGAATAAAGATGAAATCCTGTCTGGGCATTGATGAGCTGCGCGGTAACGCGAATCTTGTTGCCGGATTTTCTAACGGAGCCTTCGAGAATATGCGCAACATTCAGGATCTCGCCGATTTCGCGAAGGTCACGATTTTGCCCCTTGAAGGCAAATGACGATGTCCGGCCGGCGACTTGCAGCCCCGGTGTTTGCGCCAGCACATTTAGCAGCTCTTCGGAGAGGCCGTCGGCAAAATATTCCTGATCGCTCTGGGGAGACAGGTCTTCGAAAGCGAGAACAGCAATAGACTTGTCATCTGTATTGGCGCCAGTCGTGACGGCGGGCACGTCGGTTGCAGGACCGGCTGAATCGGGCGCTGTCATTCTGTCGACGGCGACGAGGGCGATCAATGCGATCACCATTGCGATGGTTATTTGATTGAGTTTACGGCCGGTGTTGTGCGTGACTGATTGGTTTCGGTCGACTTCTTTTTCGCGCTTGATGCCTTCCGGTGTTAATTCATAGGCCCACGAAAACAACATCGCGATAGGAAAGCCCAGTGCGAAAATGAGCAGGAAGACCTTCAATACCCAGGCGGGCGCTTCGATAGCCTCGAGCACAAGCTCGGAGACCTGCAATACCAGCCAGGCAGCGATGAGATACGCAATGGCAACGCGAAATACGTTACGCCTTTTGAGTTCTTCAAATAACGGCATCGGGTTCAAAGACCAGTAAAACAGTTGCCATCATACCGTTTAGGGGTCTCCAAGTCGCGAATCGTCGAGGCTAAGGGTGGCTCGATGACAGGCAGCCAAGATGAACTAATGCTTCCCTGCATTGATCAGCATCCGCAAACTGGACCGTCTGGATACCCAGTGCTGCCGCCGCAGTCAGGTTGATTCTCATATCATCAATAAAGACCGTCTCAGCCGCTTGCAACTGATGCTTGGCCAGTAGGTGTTCGTAGATATCTCTTTCCGGTTTGACCTTCTTGATTCGACAGGAGATGACGATGCCGTCGAACAGCTGCCAAATATCGTGCTCTTCCTCGAGATAGGCGATCGACGCCGACTGCATGTTGGAAAGAACGAAAAGCTTGTTGTTGGACTCTTTGACGGATCGAATCAAATCAGCGGTTCCCGGGACGGGTGTCAGGGACCGAGGCACTTCATCTATCAGCCTTTGGACTTCGGATCGGGAAAGGCCTGTTCGAGCAGCGCCCCGGTCAACCGCTTGTTCAAGACTCATGGTCCCTCGATCGAGTTCCAACCAGTCAGCGTGCGCGAAGATTTGAGTCTTCACCAACTCCTGAATGTCAGGGTCATCAAACACACGCCGGGCAATGACATCCGGTCGCCAATGGAAGACGACGCCGCCGAGATCAAAAACGACATTCAATGTTGTGTCACACTGCTGCAGTCATTTCGGTCCTTCTTCGAGCAATTAGTTGGCGTCGTCCGGCACCGCATCAAAAACAGGTGAACGAGTCGCCGTCCGGGTTGAGCCTATCACAGCCCGGAAATCGACCTAAAACAACCATCTTCGAGTGCTTTTCGAAGGGCGCTTAGGTAGAAGTGCGCATTGCCCGGCAGGGTTGATCACGGCGACTATAATAAAAGTTAGATTACCGGCGCGCGGACGCCAATATAAGGGAGGGTCTGGTTGATGAACGTTTCCCGCATATCTCTGGCAATCTGTGGATTACTGCTCGCTTCTTTTGCTTGGAGTGGCGATTCCCAGAAAGGTCTGAATGCTTACAATTCGACAGATTACGACACGGCTCTTGCCATTTGGCGGCCGCTGGCTGAGTCAGGAGACGCTGATGCGCAGTTCGGCCTCGGGATGATGTACGGCAACGGTTTTGGCGTTGACATGGATGACGCGCTGGCTATCAAGTGGTATGGATTAGCCGCCGAAAAAGGTCATTCGGGTGCGCAATGTAATCTGGCTGTTATGCATCAAAACGGTTGGGGTGTGCCGCTCAACGAGGAAGAGGCGGTTCGTCTGTTTTCACAGGCTGCAGAGCAAGGCGTGGTCGAGGCTATGGTTGCTCTGGGTCGCCACTTCGCGATGGATTTCTCGGAGGCCTACGATCCTGTTCAGGCATACAAATGGTTCAGCCTTGCCACGTTGTTTGACGATATCGACGCGAACTCCAAACGGGAGATGATCGCGAGTAAAATGACGGCTGCGCAGGTTGCGGACGGCGATGCAATGGTTGAGAGCTGGTCACTGAGCCACAGTGGCTTGCTGGGGAAACGTTAGCTCGAATGAGCAACCGCTGGTGGCAGCACTCACGCCGGTAATATGACTTTCAGGCAGCGTCCGGCTGAGTTTCGGGCGCTGCTTTTTTGAAGGCATCAAGTTCGTTGCAGTTGTCAACGGCTGCCACGAGCTTTGGAAAGTCGTCAGTCGGCATTTCGAACCGCCGGGCATTGTAGATCTGTGGGACGAGTAGCGCGTCCGCCAGTGTTACATCGTTACCGAACACGTAGGGACCGTCACCGGCGATGATTTCCATCGCTTTAAATCCTTCACGCATCCAGTGCGCCGCCCATAGCCTGGAGTCACCGTCGTATTCGCCCTGCACATATTTCAAAACCCGCAGGTTTTGCAGCGGATGAATATCGCACGCGACCATATTGCAAAATGCTCGCACCTTACTGCGCAGCGGTTCGGTTGCTGGCAGCAGTGGAATGTCCGGATACGTTTCCTCCAGATACTCCAGTATTGCCATGGACTGTCCCGTTGCGACGTCGCCGTCTTCGAGGAAGGGCAGCAGCATTTGCGGGTTCTTCGCCCGGTAAGCTTCCTGGCGATGCTCGGAGACGCCAGGCATCAGTGAGACGGGAATGTATTCGTAGTCGAGGCCCTTCAGGTTGAGCGCAATACGAACACGGTATGCCGCAGACGATCGCCAGTAACCGTACAGTTTGATCGACATGTTATCCCTCGTATTTCGTTACTACCTGATCGATCGTGCCGAAGATGGACTTGCCGTTGTCATCGTTCATTTCGATACGGATGCGATCACCGAATTTCATAAAGGGCGTGCTTGGCTTGCCGTCCAGGATGGTCTCGATCGTGCGTAGTTCTGCGATGCACGAATAACCCACGCCGCCATCGTCTATGGCTTTGCCGGGGCTGCCGTCGAGCAAGTTGGAAACCGTACCCGATCCGATGATTGCACCGGCACCCAATGGTCGTGACTTAGCCGCGTGTGCGATCAATTGTCCGAAGTCGAACGTCATGTCGATACCGGCTTCCGGTTTGCCAAAAGCACTGTCATTCAGGAACGATAACAGTGGCAGATGCACCTTCGCGTCTCTCCAGCTTGCGCCAAGTTCGTCCGGCGTAATGGCGACCGGTGAGAACGCGCTGGACGGTTTGGACTGAAAGAAACCAAAGCCTTTTGCGAGTTCGCCGGGGATCAGTCCGCGCAACGATACGTCGTTCACGAGCATGATCAGTTTGATGTGCTTGATCGCATCCTCAGCGGATACACCCATCGGCACGTCATCAGTGATGACAGTGACCTCCGCTTCAAAATCGATACCCCAGGCCTCATCAGCAAGGGGAATGTCGTCGCGCGGCCCAATGAATGAGTCCGATCCGCCCTGGTACATCAAAGGGTCAGTCCAGAACGACTCCGGTAGTTCCGCGCCGCGGGCTTTACGGACAAGCTCTACGTGGTTGACGTAGGCAGACCCATCCGCCCACTGATAAGCGCGCGGCAGCGGGGAGGCGCAGGCGGATTGATCAAATTGAATGCCGCCACCGGCTGCAAGTTCTTTCGAAATCACTTCGAGAGCAGGGCGCGCGTTCTCCCAGTCATCAAGTGCAGTCTGCAGGGTTGCTGCGGCATTGGCGGCGGATGCATAACGTGTCAGGTCATTGGATACAACAACGAGGCGGCCGTCCCGGCCGTCTTTTAAGGATGCGAGTTTCATTTATTCGTCGCCTCTGAATTCCAGTTCGTGAAGCCACGCTGCGTGGCGGGAGCATTGCCGGCGCAACACGCTTCAGTTCATCAACCTGTTCCTGCGTGTGCGTGTTCGCAACCAGCTCCAGGCGATGACCATTGGGGTCGAAGAAATAGATAGACTGAAAGATACCGTGGTTCGTTGGTCCGAGCACCTTAAGGCCTTCTGATTCGATATGCTCTTTTGCGGCGAGCAGTGCATCGTAGTCTTCAACTTCGAACGCGATGTGCTGCACCCACGCAGGCGTATTGTGATCGCGATCCATGTCCGGCTGGGTGGGTAGTTCGAAGAAGGCCAGTACGTTGCCCATACCGGCGTCGAGAAATACGTGCATATAGGGATCAGGCTCTTTAGTGGAGGGCACCTGGTCTTCAGCGAACGCGACAGTGAAATCCATGTTCAAAACACGCTGGTAAAACTCAACCGTTTCCTTGGCATCTTTGCAACGATAAGCAACATGGTGAATACGTTTCAGATTCATAATTCGCTCCTGTCAGTCGTCCGCAGCAACGATGCCGCGTGCAACCTGGTCGCGTTCGATAGATTCAAACAATGCCTTGAAGTTACCTTCGCCAAATCCGTCGTCTTCTTTGCGTTGGATGAATTCGAAAAAGGTTGGCCCAACCATGTTCGCTGAAAATATCTGCAGCAACAAGCGTGGTTCATCGCCGTCTGTCGTGCCATCAAGCAAAATTCCGCGCGACTGCAATTCATCAATGGGTTCACCATGGCCCGGCAGGCGTTCTTCGAGCATTTCATAGTAAGTGTCAGGTGGCGCCGTCATGAACTCGATGCCCTGTTTTTGCAGACGATCCCAGCATTCGATCAGGTTGTCGCAGCTGAAGGCGATGTGTTGAATACCTTCGCCATTGAAGTCCATCAGGTATTCCTCGATCTGCCCCGTACCCTTTGACGCTTCCTCATTCAGCGGAATTCGAATCTTGCCGTCTGGCGCAGTCATAGCCTTTGACAGCAGACCGGTGTGCTTACCCTTAATATCAAAGTAGCGAATCTCCCGGAAGTTGAACAGCTTCTCGTAATAGTCGGCCCAGTACTGCATGCGGCCGCGATAAACGTTGTGGGTCAGATGATCAATAACATCAAAACCACAGCCCTTGGGATGCCGTTCAACGCCGTCGATAAAATTGAAATCGATATCGTAGATCGAGGTCCCGTCTTCGTAGCGATCGATCAGGTAGACCGTCGCACCACCGATGCCCTTAATTGCCGGCAGGCGCAATTCCATCGGGCCGGTTACCAGTTCAACCGGTTCGGCGCCTTGCTCCAGGGCCCGGTTGTACGCTTTGTGCGCATCTTTGACGCGGAACGCCATACCGCACGCGCAGGGGCCATGCTCTCTTGCGAAGTAGTAAGCCTTGCTGTTCTTTTCATTATTGATAATGAAGTTGATGCCACCTTGTCGCCACAGGGTTACGTCCTTGGAGCGATGGCGCGCAACCTCAGAAAAACCGAGCAGCGTAAATGCCTTCTCCAGGATCTCGGGGTCGGGCGATGCGAATTCGACGAACTCAAAGCCGTCGAGGCCCATGGGGTTTTCGAACAGGTCTGCCATTGGCGTGTCCTCTGCCTTATAAATATTTTCGACAGTATGCGCGGTTTTTAATGAACAAAGGTCCTATTTTGGCCAGTTATAGAGTTAATAAGAAACAAATGTTTCAAAAAAATAAGAAAAGTGGGTAATATTACTAAATGAAGTTATCGAGAACGGATCGACTCCTGCTCAATGAGCTGCAGCGCGACGCAACGCGCAATCAGAGCGAACTCGCTGAGCTCGTGGGCATGTCCAGAACGTCCTGCTGGCGCCGCATTCGTGACTTCGAAGAGGCGGGCCTCATAGAACGACAGGTCGCGTTACTGAACCCGAAAATTGCCGGCTTTAATATCCAGGTGTTGTTGCTCGTCGCCATGACCGAGCACACGGATGAAAACCGCCAGAGTTTTGAACGGCACGTGTCGTTGCTGCCGGAAGTGACAGAGTGCTTTTCGGTTTCAGGCGATAGAGACTACGTGCTGCACGTCGTCGTGAAGGATATGGATACCTACAACGAGTTTCTGAACTCGCAAGTTCTGAAGCATTCGGCCGTTCGATCGGCAAGTTCTACTTTCGTATTGCGAAGAGTCAAATATTCGACTGTTCTGCCACTCGAAAACTGATGCAGATGATGTTAGCGCCGACCTGGCCGAGGCAATAAGGCACGCAGACCAGCCTGCTCACGTCAGGCATCAGGGTTCGTCAAACCGAAAATAACGCGATAGATCTACCCAAATATAATCGCGCTGAAAGCGATTAAGCTGAAGGCAACCATTGTGGCTGTGAGAGAAAATCTTAAAATCTTGGCTGTCATTTCGTACTCGATTTGGGTTGTTTCGATGGTGT
>JAACFM010000054.1 GCA_009937445.1 Gammaproteobacteria bacterium
CCGAAGGCGATCGGTCCGTATATCGTCAGCATGACACAGGGAGCAGACGATATTCTCTCGGTGATGCTGCTGGCCCAATGGGGTGAACTGCACAACAAGCGCGGTGAAATACCCCTGGATATCGCGCCACTTCTTGAAACGGTTGACGACCTGCAGAACGGTCCGGCGATTCTGCAGCTGCTGCTGTCCTCGGATCTGTACCGGGAACATCTGGCGCGCCGCAAAAACCGGCAGATGGTCATGATCGGCTATTCCGACAGCAACAAAGACGGCGGACTCGCCTCGGCGCGGTGGGCATTACAAAACGCTCAGGAAGTGATAGTCAGGGCAGCTGAAGCACAGGGAATAGAGCTAACGCTCTTCCACGGTCGTGGTGGCACCATCAGCCGCGGCGGAAGTAAGACGCACGTTGCTGTTTTGGGCGCACCACCGGGCACGGTGAACGGCCGATTGCGAGTCACCGAACAAGGCGAAATCATCAACGAGAAGTATGGGCTGCGAGGAATCGCGCTGCGTACACTTGAACAAATGACCGGATCTGTCGCACTGGCAACGGCAATGCCGAAACACCGCGGCAATGATCGGCCGGAATGGCACGAAATGATGGACGTCATCGCTGACGAAAGCCGGCGCGCCTATCGAAAGTTGATTTACGAAACACCCAACTTCTACGAATATTTTCGCAAAGCCACGCCGATAGACCTGATTGAGCGAATGCGCATCGGCTCAAGACCCTCATCACGCCGCCGGCAGTCCGGGATTGAAGACCTGCGCGCGATACCCTGGGTGTTCTCCTGGACACAGGCGCGATTCGTGTTGCCCGGTTGGTATGGCATAGGCAGCGGCCTGCAAAAAGCGATTGATCAGTTTGGTGAGGAAGCTTTCAGCGAGATGTTCAGAGAGTGGTATTTCCTCCGCTCTCTTACTGCCGACACAGAGATGGTGCTGGCCAAATCCGACCTCGGCATCGCGAAGCAATATTCGATGCTGGCGGGCGATGAATTAGATGCAGAGTTCTTCCCCATCATCAAAGACGAGTTCAATCTCACGAGTGACCTGGTCCTTCGTTACTCCGAGCATGCAGCGCTTCTGGAGGGTGACATCACCCTGCAACGCGCAATCATGCTACGCAATCCCTACGTCGATCCGATGAGCCTGATGCAGGTTGATCTGCTGTCCCGATGGCGAGCCTCCAACTATGAGGACAGCGATATCTTTGATGCGTTGTTAGCATCCGTGAATGGCATCGCGCAGGCTCTTCAGAACACAGGCTGAACATCCGACCCCTGGCCAAACACCACCACTAAAGTCGCAGGGTGGCGGGCGAGATACTGTTTACAGGAAATAAAGCGCAGCGCAGCGAGCCATTCCAGTAAACAGTATGTCGACCGACGCCAGTACGCTTATGCGGTGCATTAGTCGTCTATAAACGAAGCAAATTCTTCCAGGGACTTGCGACTGATATCGGGAACTTTGGCATCATCCGCCGGATAACCGACGACCAGTAAGAGAAAAGGTCGTTCACTTTTGGGTCTGCCCAGAATTTCGTTCAGAAATTTCATCGGGCTCGGCGTGTGGGTCAGTGTTGCAAGACCGGCCTTGTGCAGCGCGGTAATTAATATACCGGTCGCCAGACCTGTCGATTCTGCTGGGTAGTAGTGTTTTACCTTGCGGCCATCGGCCAGTTCGCCGTATTTCTGCAAGAACACGGCGATCAGATACGGTGCGGTTTCCAGGAACGGTTTACGATCGTCCGTGCCCAGGGGTTGCAGCGCAGCCAGCCACTCTTCCGATGCCCGATGTTCGTAGAACTCGCGCTCTTCAATTTCTGCAGCCTCGCGAATCCTCTTCTTTGTCTCCGGCCCGCTAACCACAGCGAAGTGCCACGGCTGCAGATTCGCACCGCTGGGCGCCGTGTTTGCCGCTTTCAGGGCTGTCTCGATAATATCGCGCGGTACGGGTTTGTCGGCAAACTCACGCACGGTTCGGCGGCGATCCATGTCCTTGTAGAACTCGTCAATTCGCTCACGCATTTCCTCAACGGGAAGTTCACGATATTTTTCCAGCGGAATGCTTGGGTAACTCGTCACATCAGCTCCTTTTTTGCAGAACGCTCCATTCATCGGTGTCGTTCTCGGAAACCGCGCGGCCCATGACCGAGATGCCGGCCTCGTGAACGCTTTCGGGCCGGCCCGACACCAGCGGGTGCCATTGCGCCAGATCATCACCATTCGCTATGCGACGATAAGCGCAGCTAACAGGCAGCCATTCAAAGGCCTTTGGTTCATCAAGGGTGAGCGTCAGACACTCGGCGACCCTTTTGGCCCGATTCGCATAATCGGAACAGCGGCAAGTCGTAAGGTCAAGAAGTCGGCACGCAACATCCGTGTAAAAAACTTCGCCGCTATCTTCGTCCTCAAGCTTGTGCATACAACACAGCGCGCAACCATCACACAAGGATTCCCACTCGGTGCGCGACATCTGGGACAGTGATTTGCGTTTCCAAAAGCGATCGTTCATCGTCCGGTACTCTGCACCACTCTGAATCGATTCGCCATATGAAAGCCGTTTTTCTTGACTTCGCCACGATGGGATCCGGGCTCGACGTCAGTTCGATGCAAGCCCTGCTCCCGGAGCTCGAATTGTTCGACGTCACGAATGATGACCAGATAGCGGCACGCATTCGGGATGCCGAATTTGTACTTACCAACAAAGTGCGCCTCACGGGCGACCTGCTGAAAGGCAGTCCGAAGCTGAAATTCATCGGCCTTACCGCGACAGGGACCGACAATGTCGATCTGATCGCGGCGCAACAATGCGGCATTGCCGTCTGCAATATTCGCGCGTATTGCACACAGTCTGTAGCGGAGCATGTCTTTGGCTGTCTCTTAAACCTTACGCACAGCCTCGACAGGTACAACAACTCGGTACGCGCAGGAGGGTGGCAGAAATCCGCAGATTTTTGCCTGTTGATTCATCCGATCAGAGAACTTTCTGCGATGACGCTCGGGATTGTCGGCTACGGCAGTCTCGGTAAGGGCGTGGCCGATATCGGCAGAGCCTTTGGGATGGAGGTTATCGTTTCTGCACGGCCTGACGCCGCCTCGATCGATGCTGGTCGAGTCGCGTTTGATGAGCTGCTGCGACGTGCCGATGTCATCTCCCTGCATTGCCCGTTAACAGACGCCACAGCCGGACTCTTCGGCGCAGCTGAGTTCAGCGCGATGAAAACCGACTCAATACTAATCAATACGGCGCGCGGTGGCCTGGTCGACTCTTCTGCTCTCGTGGCTGCCCTGGAAAACGGCGTCATAGCAGCAGCGGTGATCGACGTCCTGCCACAAGAGCCCCCGCTAGAGGGCGACCCTTTGCTTGAGTATGGTGGGCCGAACCTGTGCATAACGCCCCATATAGCCTGGGGCAGCAATGAGGCGAGACAGGCGGCGATCGATCAGCTCACCGCAAATATTTTGGCGTTCACGAACGGTGAAGAATTAAACCGGGTGGTGTAGCCAGCGCGTGCCTGATCCCAGACCTCTATGCGCCGACCACCTGCCTGGCCCACTGCACGATGCTGCGCACGCGCGGTGAGCCCAGATCATACGCTTCATCGAAACTCACCCAGCGCCACTCATGATGTTCTGGCTCGCCAGTCTCCGGTGAGAGGCCCATAACGATATCCTCCTGCCGGGTCATGCCCAGATAATATCTCGCGACTTTGCCTTTACTGTACGGACCTGTTTCGAAAAAACGATCGCCCCAGTCAAAATCGAGATCAACAATTCCGGTTTCCTCTCCCACCTCACGCACCGCAGCTTGCAACGGCTCTTCCCCCGCCTCGCGAATACCCTTCGGAAAATCCCAGTGATGGAAGGCCCGCAAGATGATCGTCTTCCACCCATCATCCGTTTGCCGAATAACCACAACACCGCAGGACAGCTTGGGCTCCATCAGTTGCCCACGCTCCTCAGAACATCTGCCGGTCTGGCGTTGACTGCGCCTCGCGCCGCAAAATAGCCACTGAGGCAGACGATCAATACGCCCGCAGATACGCCGGCCAGCCAGATCACCGGACTGAATTCATACGGCAGCTCGAATAAACGGGTGGCCACTAAATAGGCAAGAACTGAGGCCCCCGCGGAAGCCAGAATGCCGGCTGCCGTACCCAGCGCCGCAAACTCAGCCATTACCCCCAGGAACACCGTCCGACGTCGCGCGCCCAGAGCTCTGAGCATCGCACTTTCAAAACGACGTTCATCGATAGTCGATTGCACGGCGGCAAACAGGACGGCTATGCCGGCGGCCAGGGTAAACAAAAAGACGGCCTGCACCGCAAGGCTCGCCTTTTCGATGATGCCGCGAACCTGTTCGAGAATCGCACCCAGGTCGATAACCGAGACGCTCGGATGGGCGCGAACCAGGCCAATGAGCATCGGTTTCTTGGCTTCCGGGATGCGCAGGCTTGAAATATAGGTCGCCGGCATACCGTCGAGCGCTCCTGGCGACAGCACGATAAAGAAGTTGGGTTGAAAAGAATCCCAGTTCACTTTTCGGGTGCTCGCTATTTCCGCTTCAACCTCTTTACCTGCCACAAAGAAATTCAGGTGATCACCGATCTTCAGGCCGGCGTTCGTGGCCGACTCCTCCTCAATCGAAACAAGCGGTGGTCCGGCGTAGTCCAAAGGCCACCACTCACCCTCAATCAATTCGTTACTTGGGCTCATCGATGCGGCCCATGAAAGATTTGCTTCCCGATTCGCAAGCCACTTTCCGTCTTCGTTCGGGTATTCCCGGTCTTTGACCGATTCGCCGTTGATCGTTGTCATGCGCGCACGGACCATGGGCGTAAATGTCGGCCTGTCGATATTGCTCGCCTCGAACAGGCTTGCAACGGAGTCAAGCTCATGCGGTTGAATATTGATCAGGAAGTGATTGGGCGCATCGTCATCCAGAGTTTGTCGCCAGCCTTCCAGCAAATCCGTTCTTACCAGCGTCAGCAGCAGAAGCACGGTAATCCCAAGTCCGAAAGCGACCACTTGCACCGCACTGTCTCGCCCGCGCCGCGCAACGTTCGCCAGCCCGTATCGCCACGCAACCCCCACACCGGACCGCGCCCGACCCAGGAGGGCAACCATCCCGCGCCCGACAAGATAAAGCAGGCCCCCAATAACAATTATTCCGCCGATCAAAATCACCAGCATGCGTACGTCGCCAACCGATCGATACAACAGCGCAGCGACGGCGGCCAGCGCAAGCCCACCGACGAAAAGATGCGACGGTGCCGGCGGCATAACGTCGTGGCGCAGCACCCGCAGCGGCGGCGTATTGCGAAGCTGGATGATCGACGGTAACGCAAACCCCAACAACAAGATCAGCGCACTCGTGCTTGCAAGAAAGATCGGACGCAAGCCCGTTTTTGGCAGATCTGCCTGTTGCATCAGGTCAATCAGGATGCGTGACAATGCCTCTTCGGCAGCGAATCCAATGACGCTGCCAGCGGCGATACCCAGCACTCCCAGCAGAATAAGCTGCACGAACGAAACAGAGATCACAAACCCCTGTGTCGCCCCGAGGCTTTTCATCAATGCGACCGTGTCCATGCGTCGATGCGCAAAACGCCGAGCAGACATCGCCACAGCCACAGCGCTGAGCAACAAGCTGATGACAGCCGTCAGGGACAGGAATCTCTGCGCCCGGTCAGCGGCGTTGTAGGCGCGCTCGCTACTGTCCTCCTGGCTTCGAACTCTGACCGATTCCGGTAACTGGTCCTGAATGGCTTCATTGAAGTCGGCCACTGCTCTCTCATCTCCCGCGACCAGCAGGGCGTAAGCCACACGACTGCCTTCGCCAATCAGCCCACTTCGGGAAATGTCGTCTATGTTCAGCATTACGGAGGGCGCCAGCGACGCGAAGCCGATCGACTGATCCGGTCGGTAGGTCAAAACAGCTGACACGGTCAGGTCCAGTTCGCCTATCGCGAGGGTGTCGCCGACATCGGCGCCAACGCGTGCGAGTAATGCTCCATCTGCCCAGACCTCACCGGGTGCCGGGATGTCATCCGCTGTCCGCTGCTCGCCGAACAAAGTATCCGAGACTCGCACGCTGCCGCGCAAAGGGTATTCGTTGCTCACAACCTTTATCGTCGCGAGCGCGCTCTCATCACCTGAAAAAACCACCGACGGGAAAGACATTGTTTCAGCCGTGTCGAGCTCATAATCGTGGGCCAGGTCCCGCCACTCATCCGGGACCCGCTCTTGTGAGCGCAAGCGCAAATCGGCGGCCAACACTTCGTTAGCCTGGCGAGCGACCGCCTTGCCTATGCGGTCTGTCAAAAAACCGACCGCAGTCAGCGCACTAACGGCGAGCGCGACAGCAGCGAGCAACACCAGTACTTCGCCCGATCGCAATTCACGACCAAAACTCCGGAGTGCGAAAACGACTGCTTTCACTCGGCTACCCTTTCGTCACTGACCAGAAGGCCGACATCGAGAGAAAGAATCCTGTCACAACGCTCAGCGAGACTCTGGTCATGAGTCACCAGCACCAAGGTCGTGGATGAGCTGCGATTGAGCTCGAACATCAACTTCATGATATTCGCACCGGTGCGGCTGTCGAGATTGCCTGTTGGCTCATCTGCGAAAAGAACCGCCGGCTCGGTCGCAAAAGCACGCGCTATTGCGACGCGCTGCTTCTCACCGCCCGATAACTGCGCCGGATAATGGCTCCAGCGCTCTTCCAGACCAACCTTCCTGATGATTTCAAGCGCGGCGCTGCGCGCGTTACTCTGGCCCGCTAACTCCAGCGGCAACATGACGTTTTCCAGGGCGTTCAGCGACGGCACCAGGTGGAATGACTGGAACACGAAACCGACGTTTTCCGCCCGCAGCTGTGCCCTGCCATCTTCGTCCAGGCTGGATAAATTCGACCCATTCAAAACAACATGACCAGCGGTCGGCAAGTCCAGGCCCGCCAGCAATGCCAGTAACGTGGACTTTCCCGCGCCCGACGGCCCGACGACGGCGACCGACTCACCAGCAGAAATTTTGAAACTGACGTCCGAAAGAATGGTCAGAGTCCCTTCGGGGCTGCTAACCTGTTTACTTAACCCGTGGGCCTCAAGAACCTGGGTTCCACTTAATGAATGATCCGACATGCGAATAACGATATCCCTTCTGATTTTATTGCTGACCGCTAACGCGGGAAGTACCGAACCTCCGACTGTCTTGATCTTCGGCGACAGTCTTAGCGCAGGCTACGGTATTGAAGTTGACCAATCCTGGGCTACTTTGTTACAGACGCGGCTCAATCAGCAAGGGTACGAACATCGAGTCATTAACGCCAGTATCAGTGGAGAAACAACCGAAGGTGGCGCGACTCGTATTGAATCGGCCTTGGCGGACTTTTCTCCAGAGCTGATCATCCTCGAGTTGGGCGGTAATGATGGCTTGCGAGGCTTTCCCGTCGAGCGAATGCGGGCAAATCTGGAAAAAATTGTGTTGCGGGCAAAAGCTTCGGGCGCGGCGGTTGTTCTGCTGGGCATACGCATCCCGACCAACTACGGGCAAAGATACTCTGCCGAGTTCGAAGGGGTGTTTCGCCAGGTTTCCGAGAGCCTGGATGTGCAATGGATAGAATTTTTCATGGACGGCATTGCGCTGAATGAGGATCTTCTGCAGGCAGACCGTATTCATCCCAATGCAGCGGCTCAGCCGCGGCTATTGGATAACGCCTGGCCAATAATTAGCGCTACACTTGGCAAGTAACCAGTAAGCAAACATCAAAGAGGTCTTCGATTTGGAAAAAGTGTGGCTCAAATCCTATCCGCCCGGCATGCCAGAGGAGGTTCCCACACCGCCTTTCAAGTCTGTGCGAGACCTGTTTGAACAGGCTTTCGAGAAGTATCCGAACAACGCCGCCTACACCAACATGGGTCGCACCCTCGACTACGCAGAACTTGACCGGCTGTCCATGCAGTTCGCCTGCTATCTGCAGAAAAACCTCGGACTTACGCGCGGCGAACGTGTCGCGATCATGCTCCCCAACCTGCTTCAGTACCCTGTGGCCATGTGTGGCATATTTCGCGCCGGTCTCGTCGTCGTCAACGTCAATCCGCTGTACACGGCGAGGGAGTTGTCGCATCAGCTGCAAGACTCAGGTACCAAGTGCATCATTATTCTTGAGAATTTTGCACACATCCTCGCAGACGTTATTGCTGATACGCCTGTCACACACGTCGTCACAACTGGCATTGGTGATTTGCTGAGCTTTCCAAAGAGCACGATCACCAACCTCTTGCTGCGCTATGTCAAAAAATCGGTTCCCGCCTACAAGCTGGATAATCGCGCTACCTTTCGTCAGGCTCTGCGAGCTGGTAGCGGAAAGGCGCTTGATGAGGTTGATATCGGTTATGCCGATATCGCCTATTTGCAGTACACCGGCGGCACCACCGGTCTGTCCAAAGGTGCGATGCTAAGCCACCGCAACATGGTCTATAACGTACAGCAAACCATCACCTGGCAAGATGATGCCTACGAAGGCGTTCAGCCTATTGTGGCGGTCACCGCGTTGCCGCTTTATCACATCTTTTCGCTGCAGGGGAATTGCCTTACAGTGATGGCACAGGGCGGACAAAATCTGCTCATCACCAACCCTCGTGACTTTGAGGGTTTCGCTAAGGAAATATCCAGATTCAAGTTTAATTTGTTCACCGGCGTGAACACGATGTTCGCTTCGCTCATGGATACTCCAAGCTTTTCCAGTATCGATTTCAGTCACATGCGTGTCTGTATTGGTGGCGGAATGGCCGTACAGCCGACGATCGCCAAAGAATGGAAGAAAAAAACCGGCTGCACGATCTTGCAGGGCTATGGCCTCACCGAGACATCGCCCGCTGCTGTGGTATGTCGAATTGACAGTGAATTCACGGGTACGATCGGACTTCCATTGCCCTCCACAGACGTCATGATTGCCGCGGACGACGGCAATCCATTGCCGATCAACGAGGTCGGTGAGATCTGCATACGCGGTCCGCAGGTGATGGAAGGTTACTGGCAGAAACCCGCCGAAACAGCGGAGGTCATGTTACCGGGCGGATGGCTGCGTTCTGGCGATGTGGGACGCATGGACGAAGACGGTTACATATTCATCGAGGACCGAAAAAAGGACATGATTCTGGTGTCCGGTTTCAATGTGTACCCGAACGAAATAGAAAACGTCGTTGTGGAACTTGACGGCATTCTTGAGGCCGCCGCGATTGGCCTGCCGGACGAGCGCTCCGGTGAAATTGTGAAGGTATTCGTAGTGCGCAAGAACGACAGCGTCACGGAGCAGGACATCATGGATCACTGCCGAAAAAATCTGACTGGCTACAAACGGCCCAAGATTATTGAGTTCAGGGACGAGCTACCCAAGACGAATGTCGGCAAGATCCTGAGACGAGCCCTTCGAGAGTAATCACATTAGCCCCGCTGGAGGCCATCATGCCGGCGAACAAACTGCTTTCCATACTGCCTTTGCTGCTATTAGCTGCCGTCGTCGGTGCTGCGGTGCCCACACCGCTGGACCCACTAAAGGTCGCGCCGCACATCTATGAGCTCGAATTTGAGAACGAACGCGTTCGCGTGGTGAGACAGACCATTCGCAATGGCGAAACCCAGCCGCTGCACGCCCATCCCGACCGCCTGCTGGTGTACCTGCAGACCTGCGCCTGGCTGGAGCCGGACGGCCAGGGCGGCGAGCGCATGCAATCCTTCAAATACGGTGCGGTCGTCTGGGCCGACGCCGAGGTGCACGGTGGCGACACCGCAAACGTGGTTCAGGAATGCAAGATCGTTGAGATTGAAATGAAATGACGCGGGTGTTTGTCGGTGTTGCTGGGGCGACCGGCCAGCGGCCAGCGGCATCAATCGTTAGGCATCATGATACTGAGGGCTCAATTCATGCACGGCATCAACGAGTGCGCCCAGATGCTCAGGATCAATGTCAGGTGTGATTCCGTGACCCAGATTAAAGACGTGGCCCGGGCCCTTGCCGTAGCTGGCTAGCGTGTCAGCAACACCCTGACGAATCACCTCCGGACTTTCCCGAAGGGTTGCCGGGTCGAGATTGCCTTGCAGTGCAACCTTGTCGCCGACGTATTCACGCGCGGTGGCCAGATCGGTTGTCCAGTCGACGCCCAGGGCGTCACAGCCGGTTTCGGCCAGGTCCGTCAACAGTGGGCCCGCGCCTTTGGTGAACACTATGACCGGGATTTTCTGTCCGTCTTTTTCCCGTGTCAGACCGTCAATGATCTTTTGCATGCTTGCCATCGAAAAGCGGCGGAAGTCATCTCCTTCCAGAGCGGCTCCCCAGGTATCAAAGATCTGCACGGCCTGTGCGCCGGCTTCAATTTGCGCATTCAGGTACTCGGTTGTTGTCTCTGCAACAATATTCATCAGGTGATCGAGGACATCTGGCGATTCTTTGGCAAGCGCCTTGATGGTCGGAAATTCACGGCTTGAGCCACCCTCAACCATGTAGGTGCCGACCGTGAAAGGACTTCCGGCGAAACCAATCAGCGGGACCTCACCATTCAATTCACGTCGGATTGTGCGCACTGCTTCGAACACATAATCGAGCTTTTTTTCGACATCCGGCACGCGGAGGTTTCGAATCGCGTCAACGGACTGCACCGGCTCTTTGAACTTCGGGCCCTCGCCAGCAATGAAATGCAATCCCAGCCCCATCGCATCGGGTACCGTCAGAATGTCGGAAAACAGAATAGCGGCATCGAGTTTGTATCGTCGCAGCGGCTGCATCGTGACCTCACAGGCCAGCTCCGGGTTGCGACACAAACTCATGAAGTCACCCGCTTGGCCGCGAACTTCGCGGTATTCGGGCAAATACCGCCCGGCCTGCCGCATGATCCATACGGGTGTGCGTGGCACGGGCTGACGCATAAGCGCGCGCAGGAATACATCATTTTTCAGTTCGGACATTACACATTCACCTGAGATTTTATTGAGGCTTGCATGGATTCTGCAGCGGCACGCGGGCTAACTGCATCGCGAATTGGTCGGCCAACCACGATGTAATCGGCACCATTTGAGAAAGCGGTCTCCACGGTAACCACTCTTTTCTGGTCACCCATCGGCTTGTTATCGACGGGGCGGATTCCGGGAGAAATAACGAGTAACTTGTTGTCCACGAACTCGCGGAGCTTCGGCACCTCGAGGCCCGATGAAATAACACCGTCGCAGCCAGCCTCCAGCGCCTGTCGAGCGCGAGACAGGACCAGCGCTTCCAGGTCACAGTCGAAACCCAAATCGTCAAGATCGCCGCGGTCGAGGCTCGTCAGCACTGTCACACCGAGAACCTTGAGACTGTCACCTTTATTCTCGGCGGCCGCCTCCATGATCGAACGATTGCCATGCACGGTAACAAACGATGCACCTCGGTCCTTGAGTTGCCGAACCGCGGAACCCACCGTAGCGGGAATATCGAAAAACTTGAGATCGCAGAAGACCTTCTTGTCGCGAGCGAGCATCCAGTCCAGTAACTCGAAGTAACCACCGCTCATCATGAGTTCGAGACCGATCTTGTAGAACGTGACGGCGTCGCCAAGCTCTTCAGCCAGTGCGCGCGCCCGATCGCAATCCGGTACGTCCATGGCGAAAATCAGTCGGTCTTTATTGGGTATGTCTTTATGCTTCACTGCGGTCCTCCAAAAGATCGCAGCGCATTCTATCAGCCTGTGAGGCTCTCGTGTGCTGAGATCGCATAGCGGTCCGTCATCCCCGCTATGTAATCGGCCACGATTCGGGCTCGAGCAGACCCTGCGGCGCTTCTCGCTGCCCTGGCGAATTGGTCCGGCATGGTACCGACATCATCCATATAGACTGAAAAGAGGTCCTGCACCATGGCCTGTACCTCCCGAGTCATCGCGAGTTTCTGTTCGTGGCTGTAGAGGTGCTCGTGCAGAAAACGCTTCAAAGACATGTGCTGTTCGTACATTGCCTCTGACATTGAGACCAGTGGTTTCCCGGCCTCCCTTACATCGTCTATTGAAGCGGGAGACGCGGCAGCGATTCGCCTGCCGGTTTCTTCGATCAGGTCACTGACGACCGCGCCAATCATGCGTCGAATAATTTCGTAAATCAGGCGACGATCGTCGAGCTGCGGATAGCGACGATGAACTTCGTCATAGTTGTTCCCGAACAGCGGTTGCTCCCGGAGTTGCTCAAGACTAAGCAGTCCCGCACGAAAGCCATCATCTACATCGTGATTGTTATAGGCGATGGCATCCGCAATATTCGCTATCTGCGCCTCAAGGCCGGGCTGTTTGCGCGCCAGAAAACGCTCTCCGACATCACCAAGTGCCCGTGCGTTCCGCGTCGAACAATGCTTGAGGATTCCCTCGCGCGTCTCGAACATCAGATTCAAGCCGGAGAAATCCGCATATTTTTCCTCAAGTTCATCGACAACGCGAAGCGACTGCAAATTGTGCTCAAAGCCTCCGTAATCACGCATGCAGGCATTCAAGGTGTCTTGTCCGGCGTGTCCAAACGGTGTGTGGCCGAGATCGTGCGCCAGGCAAATTGCCTCTGTGAGCGGTTCGTTGAGTTGCAGTGCCACCGCGACTGTCCTGCCGACTTGCGACACCTCGAGGGAGTGCGTCAGGCGTGTGCGATACAGGTCGCCTTCGTGATTTACGAACACTTGCGTTTTGTAAACCAGACGCCGAAACGCGGTCGAATGGATAATTCGATCCCGGTCGCGTTGATACTCACCGCGGTAGATTGATGACGGCTCGTCGTAGCGTCGGCCTCGACTGTGGTGCTCGTTGGCCGCATAAGGTGCGAACGCCGCGACCATCAGTCGTTGACACCAATGATCTGCTGCAAGCGTTCGGCATCGTACGATTCCGTAACCTGTGCGTCACCCAATGCCCGCATCAAAACGAAACGCAGTGTTTTCTTCTGGACTTTCTTGTCCATACCCATTGCCCGCATCCAGTCGTCCGCCGCGATGGCGGGTGGTCTGGTGGGTAAACCCGCCGCCGTGATAAGTGCGCGCAAGCGCGCGACATCCGTCTCAGCAATATCGCTAAGTTCAGCTGCCATAATCATTCCGGCGGCCACCGCTTCTCCGTGCAGCCATTCGCCGTAGCCGCAACAATGCTCGATAGCATGACCGAAGGTGTGGCCGAAATTTAAGATGGCACGACGTCCCGCCTCGCGCTCATCTTCCGCCACAACCTCTGCCTTCAATTCGCACGAGCGCTGAATGGCATAGGCAAGCGCCTGCGGTTCTTTGTCGAGCAGCGCCGGCATGTTGTTTTCGAGCCAACCGAGGAAATCGAGATCACAAATCGCACCGTATTTTATAACCTCAGCAAGACCCGCCTGCAGCTCCCTGTCCGGCAACGTGGTAAGGGTGTCAGTATCAATCATCACCACCTGAGGTTGGTGAAACGCGCCGACCAGGTTCTTCCCTCCCGGATGATTGACTCCCGTCTTGCCGCCAACCGACGAGTCAACCTGAGCCAGTAGTGTTGTGGGAACCTGAATGAACGATACGCCACGCATATAACAGGCTGCCGCAAAACCAGCAATATCCCCAACAACGCCGCCGCCGAGCGCTATCACTGTTGTATCGCGGTTGGCGCCCGTCTCAACCAACCTGTCCAGGATGGTTTGCATCGTGCCAATACTTTTGTAGGCCTCGCCATCGGGCAACTCAATAGTCGACACCGTCTTTCCCACAAGATTGGCCAGGACGCCGTCCTGATACAGAGGAGCGACCGTTACGTTACTCACGATCAGGCAGTCGTCTCCGACAACGAATGTGGACAGGTCGAACGCACCATTTAAGAGGCCGTTACCGACGACGATCGGGTAGCTACGATCACCCAGACTGACCATGATGGTTGTGTGCAAAGACATGCGCGTAGAGTACATGAATAGGAACGAGTGTAGGAGCGGCTCCTACCGGGCTGCGCCGGTCACGAAACTTGCTCTATGATCTCGTCGGCAACCGATTTGACCTTCCGGCCGTCTGTCTCAACAACCAGATCCGCGATTTCCCGGTACAGGGGGTCTCGTGCGTCAAGCAGCTCCTGAAGCCGCGCACGTGGGTCGGCGTTCTCGAGCAATGGTCGTTCACGGCCTTTCTTCGTTCGCACAACCTGTTGATCAACTGTCGTATACAGATACACGACAAAGCCCCGGCCACCCAGTCGACTGCGACTGCCGGCGTCTATAACAGCACCACCGCCCGTGGCAAGAACAACGCTATCCATCTTGCTTAGGTCATCAACGACAATCGCCTCACGCTTGCGAAACCCTTCTTCACCTTCTTTCTCAAAGATAAAGGGGATATCCACGCCGGTACGTGACTCTATTTCGTCATCGCTGTCGACGAAGGTCAGGTGCAGTGTCCGCGCCAGATAGCGCCCGACTGCGGACTTACCCGCACCCATAGGACCTATCAGAAATATATTTCGAAGATGCTTCATAACCCACAGTGTTGCATAAAAGAAAGCCAACCCGAAGGTTGGCTTTGCAGTTCAGCTTGGAACAGGCAGCTTAATAAATGTTCGACCCTTCCTCAAGTATGCGAGGAGTCACAAAAATCAGCAGCTCCGCCTTGTTATCGGTGCGTTGCTTGCTGCGGAACAGGGCGCCAGCAAAAGGAATGTCTCCGAGAAACGGAACTTTCTTGACCGTCTCGCGACGTTCTGTCTCGTAGATGCCACCAAGAACAACTGTCTGTCCGTCAGCGACGAGTACCTGGGTTTCAACAGAACGCGTATCAATACTCGGCACGGTTCCGCCGAGACCACCCGTCGATATGATTGCACCCACGTTATCTTTGCTGACCTTAAGATCCATGATGATGTTGTTGTCCGGCGTGATTTGCGGCGTTACGACCAACTCCAGAACAGCTGATTTAAACTGGACGGTTGTTGCACCGGATGACGCTGACTGCTGGTACGGTATTTCCACACCCTGCTTGATCGTAGCCTCACTCTGGTTTGCCGTAATGACGCGTGGTGTCGATACAATTTCTCCACGACCTTCCGCTTCAAGAGCGGCCAATTCCAGATCAACCAGGTAGTCGCTCTTAAGAAGCGCCAACGAGAATCGTCCGGCCGCATCGCCAATCGGCACATTCACATTGTAGCGGTCGTTCAGGTCCGGAAACTCGATTGGTGTGTTGCCGGTTGGATCGTTGGACGCATCCAGAATCGAGCTGATGTAGTTATTCGCACCAACACCGGTAGCTGAGGTAACCAGGAGTGGGCGGGGTCCGATGTTTTGGGTCGTAACACCGAGCCGAACACCCAGGTCTCTACTGAAGTCATCATTAACGACAACGATTCGGGACTCGATGAGCACTTGCTTGATCGGCACATCGAGCGTGCGAACCATGCGGCGAACGTCTTGCAGGCGCTCGGCCGTATCCTGAACAAGCAGTGTATTCGTACGGTCATCAACACCAATACTGCCGCGATCGGACAGCATTGAATTTGAACCGCCACCACCGGTGATCAGCGCCTGGAGGTCTGACGCTTTCGCATAGTTCACCTGCAGGAACTCAGAGTACATCGGCTCAAGTTCGCTAATGGCGAGCTGTGCTTCAAGATCCGCCGTTTCACGCGCTGCAATCTCTTGTGCAGGCGCAACCATAATGACGTTGCCGTTCTGGCGCATATCCAGGCCCTTGGTCGTCATTACGATATCGAGCGCTTGATCCCAGGGGACGTTGCGCAATCGCAGGGTAACGTTGCCCTGGACGGTATCGGAAACAACGATGTTCTTGCCAGACGTCTCAGCCAGCAGTTGCAGAACCGCTCGAGTCTCGATGTCCTGGAAGTTCAGGGTCAAACGCTGACCCTCGTATTCCTTGTCCTCTGAAAACAGGCTCGACTCGGCATCGGCTGTTTCCGGCGCAGGATTGATCTCAATTGTGAATTCATTATCCGACTGATACGCGAGTTGCTCATACTTGCCGTCAGCCGAGATGACGATGCGCGTATCCAGATTCGTGCGCAGGGTATCAACCGTGGTTACGGGAGTCGCAAAATCCATCACGTCGAGGCGACGCATCAGTTCCGCTGGCAAGCTCGTGTCTTTGAATACGGCAACGACGCGACCACCTTCCTGACGAATATCGACAGGCGTTGAGGGGTCGGTCAGATTAATAACCACTCGACCACCGCCATCACGCGTGCGGCGGAAATCAACACTTGAAATGGCACGACCACCTGGCGCGGCGTAGGAGCGGGTGTCAGACGAGGCGCTGGCGAACTGGGTAGAACCTGCGCTGTAATCATCTCCGCCACCCAGGGTGACGATAACCATGTTGCCGCTACGGACTGTTTTGTATTCAACCATTGAACCGAGATTCAATACGACTCGCGTACGACCATTGGCCTCAGCCGTCAAGACGGTGTTCAAGGGTCCGAGGTTTACGTCACGACGACGTGACGTCAGCCCCAATGCTGTGTCGGGCAGATCAAGCGCAATTCTCGCCGGATTTTCGATGGTAAATGCCAGCGGTTCAGGTGCCGCTTCGCTCATGATTAGCTTCAGCTCGACGCGCTGGCCGGG
This sequence comes from Gammaproteobacteria bacterium, assembly GCA_009937445.1. GTDB lineage: Bacteria > Pseudomonadota > Gammaproteobacteria > Steroidobacterales > Woeseiaceae > UBA1847. The sequence continues at coordinate 16,593 of JAACFM010000054.1, forward strand.
CAAACTCTGCACCTGAATATCCTGGAGCCGATTGCCGTCCTGCGCGCTGGCCGTAGCCCCGCAGAAAAGCAGCAGCGCCGCCTGTGTCAATACAGCCCAGCTAAACGCCGTTACGCGCCGACCAGCTGTCATTTTTTTTCTAAGGATCATACCCACAACTCCCAGTTTCATTCAGGTGTTAGTCTGAAAGACCAACCGCGGCATCTCTTTCGATGTAACCGCCAATACCATCAGAAATAATTTCTACCAATCCGATTTCTGATTCAGAAATTTCCGTAATTCTTCCATCATTTTGTCCCAAGTAATTACCGGGAATGACGCGGTGAATCAGACCGTCAGAAGTTTGTATAAGCCCGTACATCGTCTCATTGATATGCAGGGTCCCAACCATGCCCAGCGTATCGAGAGGAAAGCTTTCGAGATACTCACGACTGCGCTCGACGTCGGGCCGAAGTCCGCTGCTACCGCCGACTGATTGCGGCGTATCGGGCTTGAATGGCGACCGAATACCCTGCTTGTCAGCGATATAGCTAAAGACCTCGTAAGGTGTTATCTCAGGTAGCGGATCTATTACGCCGCCCTTGCGTTTCTTGACCTCGTTGATGTACTCATCGAGATCGGCAGCACCGCCACCGCAGGCCGAAAGACCAACCGCCACAAGCACTATCGCAAGACCTTGTCTAATCATTAGAGAAGTGCGCATCTTACTCTGCCTCCTCGTCCAGGTAACGATAGGTTTGAGCTGTAACTTCCATACTCAGAACATCGAAATCACCGGCCTGTACAGGTGTAATTGTAATATTGTGCAAGGTCACGATTCGAGGCAAAGCTGCGATACCGCTAACGAAATTACCAATCTCGTGATATCCGCCAGTCAGGCGAATGCTGATGGGTTTTTCGGCATAGAAATCACGAGGGATTTCTGACCGGGGAACGAACAGCTTCTCCTGCAGCCCTGCGGCAAGACCGGTCTGAGAAATATCAACGATAAGACTCGGTATTTCCGTCTCGCCCGGTAGCTGCCTGAGCATCGTGCCAAAAGACTGTTCGATCTGAGCAAGCTGTGTTTTGTACTTATCGTAGTTAGCGGCTTTGTGCTGCTTGTTTTCGAAGGTCAAACGCAGTTGCACCTCGTCTTCCTGTGCTCGCTGCAATTGTGGACGCTTGTCTTTGATAATGGTGAACCATATGCCGAGGCCGACTACGCCAACGAAAACAAGTGCGACTACCGCGCCACGAAAAGCTGCCGGCCAACGACCAACGTCGTTAACGTCCAGGCTCTGGAGTTCTTCAACGATGTTCATACGTCATCCTCCGACCCAGCGCCCGGCTGTTTTTGCTTGAGGTAGACGACAAATTCCGACTGCCTTGAGCTGCCAGACTGTTTTGTTTCAACCCGCTCAACTTCGGGATCACCCAGCCAGTCCGACGCATCGATCTGACGCATCAACGCGGAAACGCGCGTGCTCGATTGCGCTATGCCACGAATCTCAACTCGTGACCCGGTCTGTTTCATTCCCGTCAGATAAATACCCTCGGGAAGCTGGCGACTGATCTCGTCAAACAGATGCACAATCTCTGGACGGCTCTTCTGCAGTTGCTCAATAATTTCCATACGAGCAAGCAAGCGTTCTTTCTGACGCTCCAGGGCATCGATTTCCTTAATGCTCTTTTCCAGCACCGAAATCTCTGCAGTGAGTCGGTCGTTACGTGATTGCTGCGTCGATATCATCTGCGAATAGGCGAGCATCGTGAGCATAATGACTGCAATACCGGCAACGACTGCGCCGCCCAGTGCAACACCAAAATCTCGTTGGCGCTTTTGACGTTCTGCCTCGCGCCAGGGGAGTAGATTAATAGCAGGCATTAGTCAAAACTCCTCAGTGCCAGGCCGCAAGCTGTAAGAAGCGCTGTAGCATCTTTATTCACGCCCTGTGATTTGGCTTTGGAAGAAATCTTCATTTGCCCCAGCGGATCACCAACCTCTGTTGGTATTCCGACTCGGCTCGAAATGACGTCCGCGATACCGGGGATGTTTGCGCAACCGCCGCAAACCAGGATCATATCGGGCTGTTCACGACCGCCACCTGATGCCAGGTAGAACTGCAGTGAACGACTGACCTGTTGTGTCATGTCGTCGATAAAAGGCTCCAGAACCTCGGGTTGGTAATTACTGGGTAGACCGCCCTGCTTTTTCGCGCGACCGGCATCTTCCATAGACAAGCCATAGGTGCGCATTATTTCTTCGGTCAATTGCTGGCCACCGAAGTTGAAATCGCGCGTGTAAACAACCTTGAGGTCCTGCAGCACACTGAATGTCGTGCTGCTTGCGCCAATATCGACAACCGCTACTGACTGTCCGATACCACCGTCTGGAATCTGGTGGCTCAGCAAACGACAGGCGTTTTCGAGCGCGAAAGCCTCAACATCGACAATCTTTGTGTCTAAACCCGCAGCAACAACCGCAGATTGGCGTTGCTCGACGTTCTCTGTACGCGTCGCAACCAGCAATACGTCCATGAGATCAGGGTCTTTGTCATTCGGCCCAATCACTTCGTAATCGAAGCTGACTTCCTCCATCGGGAAGGGTATGTACTGGTCCGCCTGAATTTCGACCTGGCCTTCGAGGTCTCGCTCGGAGAGGCTCGAGGGCATCTGTATGACCTTGGTGATTGCTGCATCGCCGCTTATCGCGACGGCAACGTCCGTGGCCTTGGCCCCAGCGCGCTTAACGGCGCGGCGAATAGCCTCGCCGACTGCCTTGGCATCGACGATTGCTTTTTCATTCACTGAACTAGGGGGTGTGGGCTCTGCTGAATAAGACTCGACGCGATAGCGCTTTCCGCTCTGCGAAAGCTCTATTAGCTTCACCGACGATGTCGTGATGTCGAGGCCCAGCAATGGCTGTTTTTTGTTGCCAAAAAGCACGTATTTTTCCTTCTAAGTCGGTAAGTTGCGAGTCAAAACTAGGTCGGACATTAGCAACGCGATTTAACTATATATCAATA
>JAACFM010000141.1 GCA_009937445.1 Gammaproteobacteria bacterium
CTCTTTTAATCGTTTCTATTCTGCCGATTCTCGATCAGATCATCCACCACTGACGGATCGGCCAGCGTCGACGTATCTCCAAGACTCCCGAAGTCATCCGCCGCAACTTTGCGCAGGATTCGACGCATAATCTTGCCGGAACGGGTCTTGGGCAGACCTGGCGCCCACTGCAGTAGATCCGGTTTCGCTATAGGGCCAATTTCCTTGCGAACCCACTGCTGCAATTCTGCCTTGAGTTCATCGCTTGGCGATACATCGCCCATCAACGTCACATAGGCATAGATGCCCTGCCCTTTGATGTCATGCGGGTAACCGACAACCGCGGCCTCCGCAACGCTCTTGTGAGAGACCAATGCGCTTTCGACTTCAGCGGTGCCCATGCGATGACCTGAGACATTCAGAACATCATCCACACGTCCCGTGATCCAGTAATAGCCGTCCTCGTCACGCCGTGCACCGTCGCCCGTAAAATAACTGCCCTCAAAAGTAGAGAAGTAGGTTTCAATAAAGCGCTGATGATCGCCATAAATCGTGCGCATCTGGCCTGGCCAGCTGTCCGTAATGGTCAGGACGCCTTCCGCCGCGCCGTCTTGCGGAACTCCCTCGGTATCGACGATTTCCGGCATGATACCGAACAGCGGCGTGCTGGCAGACCCGGGCTTCAGGGCCGTTGCGCCCGGCAATGGACTGATCAGAATTCCGCCGGTCTCAGTCTGCCACCAGGTATCGACGATCGGGCAACGCTCTTCGCCGACGACCCGGTAATACCACTCCCAGGCTTCCGGGTTGATCGGCTCACCCACAGATCCAAGCAAGCGCAGGCTTTTGCGAGAAGTCTTTTTGACGGGTTCGTCGCCGTCGCGCATCAGTGCGCGGATGGCTGTCGGTGCGGTGTAACAAATATTGACGTTGTGCTTGTCGCACACTTCCCAAAACCGTGAACTCGTCGGGTAATTCGGTACGCCTTCAAACATCAGGGAAATCGCACCATTCGCCAAGGGACCGTAAACGATGTAGCTGTGGCCCGTCACCCAACCTACGTCCGCTGTGCACCAATACACATCACCCGGGTGATAGTCGAACACGTATTCATGCGTCATCGCTGCATAGACTAGATAACCGCCGGTCGTGTGCAGCACGCCTTTGGGTTTGCCAGTCGAACCAGAGGTATAAAGTATAAACAGCGGATCTTCAGCACCCATTTCTTCACAGGGACAATCCGCATCGACCTCAGCTTCCATCTCGTGTAACCAGACATCGCGACCGTCAACCCAGTCGACGTCTTTCCCGGTGTTCCTCACAACAAGCACTTTCTCAAGAGTCGTTACTTCCTCGCGCTCGGCGGCGGCATCAACGTTTGCCTTTAGCGGTATTCCCTTACCACCTCGAAGACCTTCGTCGGCGGTAATTACGATATTTGACTCACAGTCGTGGATACGGCCCGCCAGTGCGTCCGGCGAGAACCCACCGAAAACAACGGAGTGAATGGCGCCAATGCGTGCACATGCGAGCATCGAAATCGCTGCGTCAGGAATCATCGGCATGTAAATCGTGATGCGATCGCCCTTCTTCGCTCCCAGCGCTTTGAGCGTGTTGGCGAATTTGCAGACTCGTTCGTGCAATTCGGAATAGGTGATCTTGAGATCGCGAGACGGGTCATCGCCTTCCCAGATAATCGCGACATCGTCACCCTTGGTTTCAAGGTGACGATCAACGCAGTTGTAACAGGCATTCAGGGTGCCATCTTCATACCAGCGAATATGCAGGTCATCCTTCGCGTAACTGACATCCTTTACTTTGGTAAAGGGTTTGATCCAGTCGACGCGTTTTGCCTGCTGCGCCCAAAATCCTTCATTGTCATTCACCGACTGCGCATACATTGCGTCGTATTGCGCTTTGGTAATCAGCGTACGCTCTTTTACGGCCTCGGGAACAGGGTAAGAATTCGTATCCATGATGATTTTGCCTTTAAGTTTTGCTGTGTCTCGCCAATCCCAGCAGACGCTTCGCCTGAACAAGGTGCGGTCTGTCTAGCATTTTTCCGTCCATTCCGATCGCACCCGCGCCCGGGTTCGCCTCAAACAACTCGACAATTCGAACCGCATGCTCTAATTCTTCAGCCGTTGGTATGAACGCCGCGTTAATGATCTCTACCTGCGCCGGATGAATCGCAAGCATCCCTGCGAAGCCGTCACGCCTCGCGTTGGAAGCATATCGTCGCAAGCCCTGAAGGTCCTTGAAATCCGTGAATACCGTATCAAAAGCAGCAACTTCCGAAGCTGCCGCCCCGAGCAGGCACAAGGAACGAGCCATTTCGTAAGTCGGCAGCCAAGCTCCATTCGCATCGCGATTGGTCGTTGCCCCGACCGCAGCGCTCAGATCCTCGGCACCCCACGATAAGCCAGCGAGCCGAGATGTCGCGCCAACGTAGCTATTTAACGTGAACAGTGCCTCGGGATGCTCCGTGCACAGCGGCAAGATCCGTGTACTTCCAGCATCGATTCCATGGGACGCTTCGAGATCCGACAGGATTCGATCCAGTTCGACTGCGACCGCCGCACTTCGCGGTTTCGGCAATATTATCCCGGTCGGCGCAGATGGCATGACACTGGCCAGGTCCGCCTCTGCATCGTCCGTATCGAGCGGATTGATACGAACCCAAACATCGTCCTTCCCTTTGAGATACTCACGAGCCAATTCGCGGGCAGCGACCTTGGCATCCGCAGCAACCGAATCTTCAAGATCGAGAATCAGCGCATCGGCGCCGACGCTGCCAGCCTTTTGCAGTTTTCGTTCGTTATCCGCAGGAACAAATAGAAAGCTTCGCGTCATGAGGGTTTTCGCAACATTAGCGCGGAGCGTTTGCACTCGCCAGCCAACTCCCCGTGCTGGTTAAAAGCCCGGTGAGCGAAAATGACAATGCCATTGTCGGGTCGAGACTTGCTGTCGCGCAGTTCGAGCACTTCTGTTTCAACCCGAATGGTATCTCCGCAAAACAGGGGTTTCGGAAACCGCACTTCGTCCCAGCCCAAATTCGCAACCGTTGTGCCATGGGTTGTGTCACCAACCGATATCCCGACCATAAGACCGAGTGTCAGACAACTGTTCACCAACGGCTGACCGAACTCCGTCCCCTTCATGTACTCGGCATCCAGGTGCAATGCCGCGGGATTGTGCGTCAAGGTCGTCACCAGGACGTTATCGGTCTCTGTGATCGTTCGGCGTATAGGATGGTCAAATACCTGACCCACAGTGAATTCTTCAAAATACAGTCCGGGCATACCAACCTCTGGCTCTCAAATCGGGTGATCCCATTGTGCCAGCGTCGTGCACATCATTACAGCACCGGGCATAATTGCAGCAGGCTACTTTGGAGATTCAAAATGAAACTGAATCGGAGGGAGTTTACGAAAATCGGGCTGGGTGCCGCGTCCCTTGCCGCACTCGGGCCCACTGCCGCAGGACCCGAGCATACGATCAAAAAGACCATACCGTCGTCGGGCGAAAGAATCCCCGTTATCGGACTCGGCACGAATCGCTATGGCGTCGACGAATCCGAAGCGTCTCGCGCGCCATTACGAGCGGCACTCAGACGATTTCAACAGCTCGGTGGAAAACTCATCGACACCGCACCAGGCTATAGAACCTCGGAGTCTGTACTCGGCGATCTGATTCTGGAGTTGGGAATTCGGGAAGATTTGTTCCTTGCGACCAAAACCGACAAATCCAGCGCCACTGAGACCGATGCGCAGATGCAAGACTCTGCACGCAAATTGAAAACGGCGAAATTGGACCTGATGCAGGTCCACAACTTGCGCGGATGGAAAACCGCGTTTCCCGTCATGAGAGAGTGGCAACAGGAAGGTCGGATTCGATATATCGGAATGTCTACCTCACGGGCCGCTCAGTATGAGGACTTCGAGGCTGTTTTACGAAAAGAAGAAATGGACTTCATTCAGATCAACTATTCGCTCGAGCAACGAGAAGCAGCGGATCGAATCTTGCCATTAGCAGCAGATCGCGGCGTCGCTGTCATCATCAATCGCGCCTTTGGCGGCGGCCGAATATTCGACACCGTCGGCAATAACCCGTTGCCTGACTGGGCAATAGACTTCGGCTGCGAAAGCTGGGCGCAATTCTTGCTCAAATACGCCGTGGGGCACGAATCGGCGACCATGGCGATTCCGGGCATGACCAAATTGCACCACGTAGATGACAACTTTGGCGCAGCCCACGGAAGACTGCCCGATGCCGAAGAACGAAAACGTCAGGAAGCGTTTTACGACGCCCTTTGATCGCTCCGTTTTGCTCGGTCGATTGACTCGACGATCAGTTCTCTGGCTTTTTCCGCGCCATACCAGTCGCCGATACGAACCCATTTCCCGGGCTCCAGATCTTTGTAATGTTCAAAGAAATGCTCGACCTGTTGCATCGTGATATCCGGCAAATCCGTGTGCTCCAGGACGTGGTCGTAGCGTTTCGTTAATGCATGTGACGGAACGGCGATAATCTTCTCGTCCTGGCCGGCATTGTCTTCCATGATCAACACGCCAACTGGTCTCACGTTGATCAGGCAGCCCGGGACCAACTCTCTGGTGTTAACAACCAGTACATCGATGGGGTCGCCGTCATCAGATAGCGTATGCGGGACAAAACCGTAGTTGCCAGGATATGACATCGGTGTGTAGAGAAACCGGTCAACGACCAACATACCCGCATCTTTGTCCATCTCATATTTGATGGGTTGGCCACCCATTGGCACTTCGATGATGACATTGACATCGTCTGGAGGGTTCTTGCCGATGGCGATGGCCTCGATGCGCATGTTCGGGTTCTCTCTGATAGTTGCTTTGCGGAGGATAATACGCGTAACCGCAGCCGCTCGTTTCCATAATTTTGTGTAGGTGGAATCCAGAACAGCCACGGCGAAGAAAATAGTTTAGAAAAGAACAGCAGGAGGCAGATTGTGGCGAAATACGTTGACATTGAACGGGTTGGGAATCAGCTCGACTCAATCTACAAGCGCGCCCTCGAATTCGAGACGCGTTATGCGGATGATCTCGCCCTGATAAATCCGGCCCTCGAGCACGGTGCCAGGAATCTCGTGCACTACCTGGCATTGAGACAAACCGATATTCGCAAATTGCAGGAGGACCTCGCTGCTCTCGGACTGTCGTCATTAGGCCGGGCAGAGCGCAACGTCATGGCCTCGATCAACGCCGTGCGAACTACCCTGACCGGCACCATTCGATCTGACCGCAGCACGGCAACCCACAATAAAGAAACGCTCAGCCTTCGCAACGATATAGCGGAACAGCACAAGAAGACAATACTTGGCGACTGCCTGGAGGAGCGTGATACTCGTATCATGGTCACGCTTCCCACAGAGGCGGCCAGTGACGACGCCCTGATACCGGAAATGCTCGCTGCAGGGATGAACATCGCGCGCAT
>JAACFM010000142.1 GCA_009937445.1 Gammaproteobacteria bacterium
TACTTACCCGGAAATATACGAGATGCAGATTCGGGCGATTCTCGAGGCGACTGTGGAATGCGCCAGGCAGGGTATTGCAGTACAACCCGAAATCATGGTGCCGCAGGTCATTACGTCACAGGAGCTTACCAGCGTTAAGCGCACTGTTGACGCACTCACCGGGCAACTGGAAGAGGATTTCGGTAAGAAAATTGAGTTTAAGTTCGGAACGATGATCGAGACGGTGCGCGCATGCACTCGCGCCAAGATGCTGGCGGCGAACGTGGAGTTCTTCTCCTTCGGCACCAATGATCTGACTCAGGCCGTGTTCTCATTCTCTCGTGAAGATGCTGAGAACAAGTTCCTTCCCATGTACAACGAATCAGAGATTCTTCAGGACAATCCGTTCGAGGTACTGGATATTCAAGGCGTCGGCCAGCTCATCGAAATGGCTGTCAAACAGGGTCGTGAACAACGTGGGGATTTGAAGATCGGCATTTGCGGGGAACAGGGCGGACATCCGGATTCGATTCGCTTCTGCCATCAGGTCGGTCTGAACTATGTTTCGTGCTCTGGACCCCGAGTTCCAATTGCCAGGCTTGCCGCGGCGAATGCGAAGTTGAGAGGGTAACGCCGCGTTTAGGTCGCGGCCGGCATGAGCAGTGAGAACCTCGATCCCCTGCCGAGCTCAGACTCTACTTCTATCTGGCCGTTAAGCAGGCGCGTACCATACTCAACGATCGAGAGGCCCAGTCCGAGCCCACCGTGTCTGCCGGCGGGGTCATTGTCGACCTTATAAAACTCATCGAAGATCCTGGCCAGCTGATCAGGCGCAATACCAATACCCGTATCCTGTACGTTAATTCTCAAGCCAGAGGATTCGAGTTGGCTGGTAACCGTTACTTCTCCTTCCTGAGTGTAACGGATTGCATTTGCTATCAAGAGTCGAATGATGCGCGACAGCAATGTGCTGTCTGAACGGACGACACCGGATTCGCAATCAAACTTCAGAACCAATCCCTTTGCTTCGGCCTGATATTCGAATTCATCCTGGAGTTTCCCGAAGACGTCCTGAATCAGGATGTCATCGACATTGAGTTCAACCTCGCCGGACTCAAGCTCACTTATCTCCAACAAGGAATTCATAAGGTCGCTGAGCTGGGCAAGCGCATTGCCCTGCTTTGTGATCATCTCCTGCGCCTTCGCCTCCCTTGCCGTCCTATGCAAGGCACCGTTGAGCAACATCAATGTCTGTAAGTGGTGGCGAATATCGTTGCTTGATGCTTCCAGGAATCGCGACTTGGCGCGCCGTGCGCGGTGTACCTCCTGCGCCGCCTCTTGCAGGGCCTCTTGCTCTTTCTTGCGCTTGTTAAGAACAAGCCAGCTGCCGCCGATCGCAACCAGCCAGATAGCAGCCACGGAAAGTAATCTGTTCGCAGCCACCATCCACAGCACACCGGCAGGCTCCGACATCAGGAAGCCGAACGCCGTCAGGAATGATACGGCGCCGGCGACAATGTAAGTGTGTTGCCACTTGGACAACCATAGGGAGAGGACCACCACGCCGACATAAAAGACGCCAGCAGCAACGCCAAGCGGCAAGGACGCGACATCAACAATAAAAATACCGGCAGCCAAAACGAAGCAAGCAAGCCCGATACGTTGGTTGGTTTGCTTCACAGACATATCGTTTATTTCGGCAGGCATTATCATCGCCTTTTGTCTCTTCCCACTTGGCAGTTTCGTCCCGTTACAGACGATGCCCTGGCAGCCGTCACGCTTGCATAGCGTACAATTACCGCCGGGTGATGCGGTATAGGTATTAGCCGAGGGCGGAGACTATTCTACGACCCGTATGAACTGCTCTGTACGCCCGAGAATCGATATTCCGATGTAACCACGCGCCCACAGGACGCCGAAATCGTCTTCGTCGAACCACAAGCGGCATTGGTAGGTTTTGCCGCTCTTCGCATCGTAGATTGTGCCGCCCTCCCAACGGTCGGATTTCTCGTCGAAACGAAACCCGGACAGAAGGTCGAGGCCTACGATGGGCCTGCTGCGCAGTTCCGGCTCAGGGTTCTTTTCATCAAGCTGCCCTGCGACGTCGTAGGCAACAACACGTCCGGAATAACTGTCACCCTGCCGGTAAATTTCCAGTTGTCCGTCTTTTTCCGGCAACCAGAAGCGTCCCAACAAGGCGTCAGACTGAGGCCCGGCAGCGGCAGTCGATGCGCAGAACACGAGAAAAATCGCAATGAGCTTCACTTAGCGTTTCTCGTAGGCATCACTAAACCGAATTATCTTTCCTGTGTACAAACGGTCACCGTTCTTGAATTCCGCTCCGCGTGCCGTGACTTCGATCATTGCCTGGCCGATTTGCCTTGCGCGGACGGCTGATTTCACGGGCGCGAAAAACCAATAGAGAATACTCTGACCTAAGTGCGCCTCTTCCTGAGTGGGCCCTATGTAATCAGGCCGGTAAGCGATCACCCGCATATTCGTCCCTGCAGCGAAACCAATCAGGGATTTTTCGGCCCGCACTTTTTCGCGCGCCCACATTGCACTTGAGTCTGCGGAAATATCGCTGGAGCTTAGGTAGTGAAACGAAATATCCGGCTTGTTACTGAACTTGCTCCATGCAGAAACAAACTGCATCGGGAAGTCGACATGAATCCTGCCATAGGTCTCCTCATCGACACCGAGAGAGCTGATGCCGATCGCCCAATAGACTGCATCAGCCTCCGCTATCTGCTCGCGCACTGGCGAATAATCGAGGTAGTCCATGTGCTGCGTCATCTGGACTTTTCCCGATGCAACACCCGCATCGATTCGCGCTGACGTGCGCCGCGTGATGACGTGAATTTTCTTGATCTCGGAATCTGCAAGCGCCGCCTTTAAAATTCCGTCCCCCGCCGTTCCCGTCGCGCCAAAAATAGCGACTGTCGTATGCGGGGCCAGTGATTTGCCGATCGGGGCTGTCGAATCATCATCCACAGCGAACTTGATCGCAAAAAAAACGTAGAACGCGGCGAACACGACTAACGGCGTGAGCAATACGGTACGAAGGCGAGGCATTCTCATTACGCTTTCTTCACCGCGTCGCTTGCCGCCCTTGCACCCTCGCTCAATGCTCGAGTGTGGCTCATGTAGCCGGTCAGCTCCGAATGGCCAAACTGGATGCGGCCGAATCCTCTCCTGACAATCTCCTTCGGTGCATCTTTTCCTTCTTTGCCAAAATGAAAGCCTGGCTGCGGTGAAATGTAGGCATGGCCCCAGCGGTTCAGGACAATTCCCGCTATGTCGCTCTCTCCGTCAAATCCATGCGCCGAGAACATCTTCGTCATTTGTTCGACAATCTCATTCTCATACGCTGCGTATGATTTGCCGAGAAGTTCGGCCCGGCCAATTGCGCCTTGCTCTTGCGGCGAATACCCGGGGTTATTGAACGGCACGTAAAACGTCATGACCATTGGTTTGTCGGGGTCGTAAGGTTGCGTGGATTTGCCTGTTTTCATAGGTCGACGAATCGCGAAAAAATTGCCAAAACCTTCGAACCAGCGCCCGGCGGCTATACCCAGCTTATCGAGGAATCGCCAATTTCTGAGAGCGACGTTCACGACCAATACGGGGGAATGATAAAACTGCTCGTAAGCGTCGCTTATGTCATCGGGCATGTCGCTGACAACATTTCGAGCAACCCAACCGCCGATCGACATCACCACGGACTTCGCTTTGACACGCTTGACCTTGCCGTCCTGGTAATAGCTTACATTTACGTGGTTCGCGTCTTCGGCCGAGCCCGCATGGTGAACATCAATGGCCGTCGAGTTCAGGCGAATGTTCAGATGATTTTCCGGACGGTCGAGTGCCGGGAAATTGATTGCATTGTATAGAATCGCCTCGAATGACTGATCGCCCGCAATGCTGTCGGGATTGAGGTATTTGACAATGTGCCGAAAAATGCCGGCATTGCCTCCCGGAAAACTGTATGCGCTCTCTACAGCAGGATCGTATTGATAGTGAATATTGGTACCTGGCATATCCAGCAGTTTCGCCGAGTAGGCCGAGTAGACATCGGCACCGACACCGCCCATGGAGATGGCAAGAATTGGATCAAAGTACTCTGTTACCTCGGGGCTATAGCCCATAACATCTTCCAGGAGTTCCTTGTAGGACATGCTGTCGAGCCACCGGTCCAGGTCTTCACCGCTGTAATACTCCTCCACGTCCGCGAACACGCGGTTCATTTCTTCCTTGAAACCCTCAGACCACGGCATGCGTGCCAGATCGTCTGTTCTCGGGTTCACAATCCACGGTGTTTCTGCGGTCTCTCCCATGAAATAGCCGGTGTCGTAGCGCTCTTCCTCCCAGTACATGCCGTAGAAATGCTCCAGCGGCGTTCGCACTGTGCTTATCTGTGGGTCTTCAGCGACGAAGTCGAACTCAAAGGGCAGGCCGGTAACTCTGTAGATCTCCGCAATCTGGCTCTGATCATCTTTTCCGGGAACACCGAAGTCGTTGGATCCTTGCGGGCCGTAGATCCTGTAGCCGTCAACCTCGAATTCGTTTTGTTTTGCTTCCCCGCCAAAAACCGGATGGTTCTCGAGCATCAGACATTTGCCAGTGTCGCCGTGCTCTTTGTGAAACTGATAGGCCGCGCCAATACCGGAGAAGCCGCCACCGATAATGACCAGGTCATATTCTTCACCGGTGTCTTGAACGTCGGCCATCATCGACCCTGTGAGTCCATCACGAATCAGGTGAGCTGCTTCTCGAACGGAAGCAACATTGCCATTGGAGTTAGCATAGTCTCCAACGCCACCATAGCCGGTCCAGGGGTCGTTCATCACTGCCACTGGTTTCGGCTTCGCAGCGCATCCCGGTGCGGCTGCAGTGAGCAGTGTCGCACCCACACCGATCAATGTGCCATTGACGAAATCCCGGCGAGAGATGTCGGTTGACAGAATCGAGCCCTGTTTCTTTTTATCCATTTTTGATCTCGGGAGTGATGGTCCATTTCGAAGACTACCAGTACAAGATACCCGATTTCCGCGATCTGTTTGGTGGTCACCGGCGGAAAAGTTCCTGAGGACAAGAATGTTGCCACCATAAAAACACGGTAGGATGTTGATGACCGCGTCCAGATAAATCACTTGTCTATTAGAATTGCACTGTATCTGATTCCTATGAGCGTGCTGTTGGCGTCCGCGAGCGCCGGCGCACAGTTTGTTGAGGAACAGGGAAAATCGATTGATGCGTTTCAGGTAGAAGAAGCGCCTGTCATCGACGGTCAACTGGATGATGACGCCTGGGCTTTCGCTACCGGGATAGAAGATTTTCATCAGGTCGTCCCACTCGAGTTCGATCCGCCTTCTGAAAAATCCGCGATATTTGTTGTGTACACACGCGATGCCCTTTACATCGGCGCACGGTTTTTTGACAGTGAACCCGACAAGGTTTCGGCAC
>JAACFM010000055.1 GCA_009937445.1 Gammaproteobacteria bacterium
TGGCTGGACGCACATCGTCTTTCGCCTTCAAAGGGCAAAATCAGGATCTGCGACACATCGGTGACGCGCTCGGCGTTAACCACATTCTTGAAGGTTCGGTACGCAAAGCCGGTGCACAGGTACGAATCACCGCACAGCTCATCCAGGTCGATAATGGCTTTCACCTGTGGTCCGAGACCTACGACCGCGAACTAACAGACGTCTTCGCCATTCAGGATGAAATAGCGAATGAGATCCTGAAGCAATTGAGAAGCAAGCTGCTAACAGAGGACGTTGTCGTTGCAGAAGCAAAACGTACCACTCCCGAAGTCTATGAGCTTTACCTGCAGGCCAAACAGCGCATCTACACCAGAATTCGCGATGAAATCGAAACGGCCGTCGATGAACTGGACGAGGCTATTCAGCTCGATGGGGAATACGCTCCCGTATTCGCACAGCGCGGCATAGCGACCTTGTTACTCTCCGACCAGCAATACGGCTCGATCCCCAATGACGAATCGGCCCGGCGCGCCAAACGCTATATCGACCAGTCGCTGCGACTGAACCCCAATCTAGCCGAGGGTCTGGCCGGGCTGGGCCTGTATCACTCCAACGGCCCTCAAAACACGGACGCCTCCATAGACGCACTCGTCAAAGCGCTGGCCATCAACCCCAACCTCATCGACGCGAGTAACTGGCTGCAGATATCACTGCGCGAAGCCGGCGACTTGCTCAGCGCGATGGAAATCATTGAGGATGTCATCGAACGCGACCCGCTGTATCGACCGGCGTTTAGTAACGCCATGCAAATGTTTAACAATTTTGGGCAGCAAGACAAAGCCGAGGCGCTGCTCGAGCGTATCAAAGCAATCGACCGGGACAATCCGGATCTGCTGTTGGCTCGAGCCACCAACCTGGTGTATGCCGGCCGTTACGGCGAGGGGCTGAAAGTCATGGAAGAACGCCGCGATCTCGGCAACATGAGCGGCGTGGCGAGAGTCTTTCTGAGCCTCGGCCTGATGAGTACTGGACAGTTCGAGCGGGCCACAATTGAAGGCTCGCCGTATTTTCAACCCTTCGCTCTGTACGAAACCGGCAAGGTCGACGAAGCCTTTGAACTCGCGCATGACCAGGCCAGGGGCGGTGACCCGGAAAACCTGTTTGCGCTGCTGGTAAGAGCAGATCGCGAACAGGAGCTGGTTGACTACCTCGAAGAACGCTGGCCCAGCTTGTCTACGTTTGCCGCCGAGAACCCGGGTGGCGACATTGGCTGGGATATTATGAGAAACGTTGCGATGGCTTACTCGCGCAACGGTAATACGGCGCGGTTTGACGAGGCCATGCAATTCGTTGATCGACACCTCATCGGGCACGCCGAACAAGGGATTAGTAACACTATTTTTTCATGGAATCGCGGGCTACACGCGGCAATGCTGGAGGATATTGACACCGCTTTCGCTTATCTGGAAACCGCTGTTGATGGGGGTTTTCGATTGATCGGCGATCCGGCAGAGGTAGAGCCTGCGCTTGCCGCGTTGGTTGATGACCCGCGTTTTGCTGCGGTCAAGACCAGGATGCTGGCCAACGTCAATGCCGATCGTGAGCTACTCGGCCTGGCGCTTTTCGATGAGAGCTACGCGCTGCAGCAATAGCGGCTCGGTCTTTCGCCGCTAAAGTACGAACGGTATCAGCCACCAGGTGCGTTTCTTGTAGGCCGCCCATTCCGGGTAGCGTGACATGCTGGCTTCTTTCATTATCATGTTGACGGCGAACAGTCCGAGCCAGACCCACGCAAGCACCACAACCGGCAGCCAGTGCCAGACCATCATGGCGAAACTCCCGTAGATCATGATCTCACCCAGGTAGTTGGGGTGGCGCACATAGCGGTGCATACCGTCGGTGATCAGCCCGCGCTGTACACGCAGAGTGAAGTACTTTTGTGCATCGGCCGCGATCATGATGGCGCAGCCCACGATGCACAGGCTGATGCACAGGCAATACCAGACAAAATCGGGCAACGGATAACTCGGTTGCGATACGCCGGATATCAACAACCACCCGAACACCCAATACCAGCCCAGCACTCCAAGGAAGGCATTGATTCCACCGCCGATCGTAATGCGTTGCTGCCAGTTCGGATCCGGAAACGCCGTGTCTTTGAGAATCCACACCAGTCCGTAGCTGCCCTGCATGGCGGTGTAGACCCACGCGGCGGTCGACGTGTTGTCGTACCAGGCGATCAGGGCGAGAAGGAATACGAACGTTCCTGCTTTCTGGAAATTGATTATCCAGGCGAACTTCCACGGTCGCGGTCCGCCAAGGAAATCGCAAACCATGTGGTCTGTGAGGCGGCGCATCGCCTGCGCCCATGCGGGCGCCTCGTAAGGTGTGGGGGTGCTGGTTGCTTGGGATGACATTGCAGAGCTCTGATCAATCGATACGGACATTATGCAGGCTCGTGCCGCAATTGTTCACGAAGTGTGTTGATTTCAGTAAAAAAATCGCGCATCAGGATGACCCACAGGTAATAACCGCGCTCGGTAAGGCTCAGCGAGTCGCCGGTATCTTTGACGGCATTGATGGCCTTCAGCGCGGTCAGTTCCGGCCATAGACCGTGCTGAAAGCCGCCGTCGAACCTGGCTTCAGCTTGCTGCTTGTTGAGCGTACCCCCGAAAAGTCGCATTAAGAGGTAATACCGCTTTTGATCCTGATCTGACATCTTGCGTTGACTGACCGTGCCGCCCTTACCGTCTTCCAGCATTTGCATGTAGCCATTGATCGAAAAAGTATTGGCGTAAAGAGCACCTTGAAGATAGCTGAAAGCGCCGCTGCCCAAGCCCACATACTCTTCTCTGTCAGCAATGTATTCGTCGAACATTCCCGGCTTGCGGGAAAAACACCAGGCGGACGAGCGGCAGTAACCGGCTGAGAGCATCCTCTCCACGATGAGCTCGTAATAGTCTTTCTGGCGCGACAGGTCTGGCGGTCCCATCGTGCGGGACATTTCCGCTTTGGTTGAGTCGCTGGTCATCAACGGATAGAAGGAGACCTGATCAGCAGCGACACGATCTATGAGGATATCGAGGTCGCGTCGCAGCGACGCCTCCGTTTGATTCGGCAAATTGAAAATCATATCGACGTTGATTGTATCGAGCATGCCGCGAACGCTAACGAGGCGGTCAGCGATGTCGTTGCCACTGCCGTAATTGTCGATGCGACGCATTGCTTTGAGGAGAACATCATCGAAGCTCTGGACGCCTACAGACAAACGATTGACGCCGGCACCCCTGAGTTTCCGCAATGCATCGGGTCGCAGATGGTCCGGGTTTGTCTCTACAGAAATATCAACGACCGGGTGTTTCGCCCGCACCAGATTGATCGTAGTAACAAGCTCGTCCGGCAATACCGTGGGCGTGCCGCCACCGACATAGAGTTCGTCGAATGCGTAAGCATTCTCGGTCGCTTGCGCTATTTCAAGCCGCAGGCTTTCGAAGTAACGTTTACTGCTGTTGGGTTCGAACAAGACACGATGAAAAGAGCAGAATGGGCACAGGGCGATGCAGTAGGGGATGTGGAGATACAGCAAATATCGTTTGCTCGCGTCGCCAGCGGGTAATAATGAACCGTGCCCGGAGTCGCGAAAAACCGCTGCATGACGACTTAGTCGCCGAATCAAGCCACCGAGTAGTTCTTCGATATCCATGAGCGAAAAGCCTTCCGACCGTTGCTCTAATCTATGCCATGTTGACTCGTACTGACTATGGGTATCACAAGGTGGGTAGCGTACGTAATTGCCGCAGCAGGATTATAGAGGAAGATCGGCTGTGATCAGCCTTTCAACCCGCCATATAGACTGCTAGCGAGCGCCGCTAAATGCGAGCCACACTGTAATGCGGATCATCTTCGGCGACCTCTATCTCGACCAGGCTGCCGGCTGCGGTGATCATTTTTTGACACTCGGTGCTCAGATGGCGCAGCCGTAGTTTCTTGCCAGCCTTTCTGTAACGCTCGGTAATGACATTCAGCACCTCCAGGCTGGAGTAGTCAGCAACACGCGCGTCTTTGAAATCGATGATGACTTCGTCCGGGTCGTTGGCCGGCCACAGGCGTTCCGAAAACTCCCGTACCGAGCCGAAGTACAGCACGCCCTGAAGATTGTAGATGCGTATGCCCGGCTCGATATCCTGCGGCATCAAGCGCACGTGCCGGGCGCTTTTCCATGCAAACACCAGCGCCGAAAGTACCACGCCGATAAAGACGGCCAGCGCCAGGTTGTGCAGAAAAACGGTTGTCATAGTAACCACGAAGATCACGAATATATCGGTCCCGGGTACCTTGCCGAAGGTGCGGAATGTCGACCACTCGAAGGTGCCGATAACAACCATGAACATAACGCCTACCAGCGCTGCGATTGGAATCTTCACGATAATCGGTCCGCCAACGACAATGAACATGATCAGAGTCAATGCGGCCACCACACCCGATGTACGACCGCGTCCACCAGACTTTATGTTGATGAGGCTTTGTCCAATCATCGCGCAGCCGCCCATGCCGCCAAACAGGCCGGACAGGAAGTTGGCGCCGCCCTGTGCGAAGCACTCGCGGTTACCGTGGCCTCGTGTCTCCGTCAAATCGTCGATGAGCTGCAGTGTCATCAAGGACTCAATCAATCCGACCATCGCGACAGCCACGGCAACGCCGCCGATAAGGAGTATTGTTTCGCGATCCCAGACGATGTCGCCGGGCCAGCTCAGGACCGGTAGCGAGCCGCGCAACTCGCCGCTGCCGGTTCCCTCGAACAGCACATCGGACACGGTCTTGGTGTCGACGATGTCAAAAAAGCTCAAACAACCGACGGCAACAATTGCGACCAGGATCGACGGCACGGCTCTCGTGATCCTGGGGAAGAACTTGATGATGAGCATCGTCAGCAGCGCGAGGGCGCTCATGATGAACAATTGTTCTGTCGCCAGCCATTGGCCGTCAACGGTTTGGAAAGACTTGAATTGCGAAATCAGGATGACGATCGCGAGGCCATTTACGAAGCCCATCATCACCGGGTGTGGTACCAGTCGGATGAAGCGACCGAGCTTGAGTACTGCAACCAGACCCTGGATGATGCCCGCGAGCATCAGCGTCGCGAACATATACTGCATGCCGAGGTTGTCGATGCCGAGTTCAGCGCCGGCGGTATTGCCCATCTCGACCGACTTGGCGACGACCACAGCGATAGCGCCGGTCGCGCCGGAGATCATACCCGGACGCCCGCCAATAGCGGATGTGATCAGGCCCAGGAATACGGCGGACCACAGTCCGACGATAGGGTCGACTTTCGCGACAAATGAAAAGGCAATCGCTTCAGGCACGAGCGCCAGCGCAACGGTCAACCCGGACAGCGTATCGGCTTTCCAGGTACCGTTTGTTTTGGTAAAGAGCTTAAAGATCATCAGGCAATAGAAAGGGTGCAAGTCGCAGCGAGGCTGGCGACTCGGACACAGTGCTTAGGAGGGGCGGGCGGCGGAGTCTACAGTAAAAAGCTGCGCCGGGGTCAAGCTTATTCGCGTCGCGAACTGGCCCGCCATTGCTGCAGCCTGGTCTTTGCGTCAGACGTACGCAGAGATCCAGGCCAGGATCGCAGCAAGCGGCCACGCCATGAGGAAGAAGGGCAATATCACCTTAAACCACTGGCTGAAGCGAACTCTTGCTATTGCGAGTCCGGCCAGTAAGAGCCCATTGGTCGGTGAAATGAGGTTCGTCAGGCCGTTGCCGAATTGGTAGGCGAGCACGAGGGAATCTCGATTGATCCCGACGAGGTCTCCGAGCGGCGCGAGCACCGGCATCGTCAACGCGGCTTCTCCAGACGAGGATGGGACGAAGAAAGTAATGACATTATGGGCGAGCAGAGCAAGGGTTGTGAGCGCGTAGTTCGGAACGCCGTCCAGCAGATCGTTCAGTCCATTCAGAAGCGGGTCGATGATCATGCCCTGTTCGGCGATCACCAGGATTCCACGCGTCAGCCCGATGACAAACGCTGCATAAACGAAATCCCTGCATCCGTCGACAAAGTGCTCGGCGATACGGCTGGGTGCCATTTTCGCAACCGCACCGGAAATCAGGCCGCACGCCAGAAAAACCGCGCCGATCTCGGCCATGTACCAGCCACGGGTTACCAGGCCCCAGGTAATCGTCGCCAGTGCAAGCACAAAGGTCGTCAGGATGATGCGATCACGAACTGAAAACTCCGGGTGATCTTCCTCTGACACAGCCAGGTCCAACTGCAGTTTTTTGTCAGAGGCAAAGACGGGCGAGGACTCGGGGTTTTCTCGGACTCTGGCGGCATACCACATCGTGTAGGCGATCGAGAGGCCAGTGAAAGCGATCCAGGCGATTGCTCGAAGCCAAAGTAATGGATTGCCGTGTACGTCGGAGATGGCCTGTGCCAGCAACACCGAGAACGGATTGATGGTGGCGCCGATATAGCCGGCCTGCGTACCGAGGAACAAAATCAGGACGGCGGTCATCGAATCGAAGCGCAGAATAAACATTAGTGCAATCACGACCGGGTACAGGGGAAGCACTTCCTCGCTCATGCCGAAGGTCGATCCACCAAGACTGAACAGCGTGATCATTATGGGTATGACGAAGATGCCTTTGCTCGATAAGGATGTTGCGAGCATATGAAGGCCGCGATCGATTGCACCGGTTCGCAAGATGATGCCGAACGCTCCACCGACGACCAGCACGAAGGCGATGACGTCCGCTGCATGGACAACGCCTTTGGCCGGCGCACTGAGAACGTCGAGAAGACCCTGGCGCAGATCGCGATCGTCAGCCACCTTGGCGACGGGCCGAAACGTCCCGGGAACGACCGTTTCTGCAACGACTCCGTCCGCTATCTCCAGCTGCTGGCGTTCGAAAACACCGCTTGGCACGACCCAGGTCAGGGCTGCGATGAATATGATCATGACGAACAACAGCACGAATGTGTGGGGGAGTGCCCACCTGTTTGTATTTGTTTCCATGCTTAGTTATCCGTCAATACTGCAAACCGTGTCCAAAGGCACCCTGGACCCGGCAAATCTCTGCGGCGAACAAAGCTGCCTTCGCGAGTGAGTCTTCAATCAACGATGTCGGCCTAACGCCAGATTCGGCTTTGCCACTGACATAGGAAGCGAGGAACCCACTGATGAAAGCATCTCCTGCGCCCAAGGTGTCCGTTGGCGTAACAGTTTGCGGTGCCTGTCGAAACCACGACTGACCATCGAACAGGATGGCCTCGAGGGGACCGCGCGTGGCGACCGCGAGAGTGCAGCCACGGCTTACTGACTCCTGCAAGAGATCAATTGTCGCTTGTTCGGTCCATTCGGCGCACGAGAAAAAAGCGATGTCGACGTAGCGGCAAAGGGACAGGGCATGCTCGGCGTCGAAATCATCCGAAAAGTCATAGCTGACTGTCGGAATCAGAGGCTGCAATCGGGCAAGCTGATCATCCATGTAGCTGTAGGCGCTTGTATGCGCAACCGAAAAGCTTTGCAGGTATTCGATGTCGTCGAAAATAAACTCCATCGACACGGTCTTACTGACGCCGCCCTCGTTCGAGCTAACAAACACTCGCTCGCCATCCTCGATGGTCAGAATCGCCCGACCATTTTCGCCGTCCGCGCGGCGGCAATGGGAGCCATCCACGCCCAGCTCGGCAATCGTCCGCTGCACATGTTCCGCCGCAGCGTCACTTCCATATACGCCCAGATAGGCGGACTCGCAGCCTAGCTTCGAGGCATACACCGATACGTTGAGCGCGTTGCCGCCCGGAAACATTGTTCGGATGTGAGCGTAGTCGTCGACGACATTGTCGCCAATGCCGATGATTTTCATGCCGCTAATCTGGTGATAGACATCAGTAATCTACTTTGCCCATGTAGCGTCGCGTTTCGAGTGGGTGATTGCGAACTTTCGCCAGTGCTTCCCGGTAATCACACAGCACGCTATAAAACAGCACCGGATTGAAATAGTCGACAACCGACTTTGGCAGAACGCCGATACCGAGTTCCCGGGCGTCGATGATTTCATATCTCTCAGCGTATCGTTCAAGAAAAGAGATTACCCGTTCATCCAGCGGGCGGGTGCGACCCTCGTTGATCAGCACGATGAAATTCGTTTTCCTATCGGTGACTTCGAATGGACCGTGAAAAAACTCACCCGAGTGAATTGCGCTCGCATGCAACCACTGCATTTCCATCAGCGAGCATATTGCAAATCCGTAGGCGTGCCCGTAGCTGGCGCCGCTCGAGAGTACATAGAACAATTCCGCGTCCCGATAAGTTTGTGCAAATGCAGTCGTTCGCTCACCGACTTTGTGACGCGCAGTCGCTACAACAGCATCGATCTGTTGTATGGCTGCCCGAAAGTCCTGGTAGGCCGGGTAACCCTCCGCGTGCTGCAGAATTTCGAGGCACAGCGCAAGTGTGATTGCCATCGGATTATTTTGCACACTGGACTCGTCGCCCCATTCGTAGAGAACATTGTGATCTGCAAAAGCGGCAATCTCTGCTGAGTCATTGTGAGTGAGCGTGACGGTAAGCGAGCCTCGAACCCTGGAGATTCTCGCCGCCTCTACAGCCTCCGGCGTGATACCGCCGTGCGAGCAAACGATGACAACAGACTGATCTCCCAATGCCTTCGGCGCCGCATGGACGAACTCGTTGGCGGTGTATAGATCGGTGCGTAATCGCCGTGCCTCGGTCGCCAGAAAAAACCTGGCCGGGTAGAGATCTACCAGGGAGCCGCCACAGGCAACCAGGAATACTTCCGAGATCGGCCGCCCATCTGCAGTCCGTGCTGCAAGCGCTTCACCCAGCGCACTGGTATTCAAGGCGATTGAGCTCATCTGAAATTATCCCCAGCGGAGTTTGATGCATCGGCGGTTTCGTACTCGATACCGCGAGGCACAGGAAATTCTATCCTGTTTGCGCGCATCGTGCGGAAGGAAGCTGACCGAGCGATCTGGAGCTTTTTGCTAGCGCGACAGCAATTCTAGATATTCCTTGGATCGTACGCCCAGTGCAGCACTGCCTGTCGTTGCCGTGGCCGGCAGTCGAACTCGTAGCGCTCACAACTTCTTTGAATCTGGGTTACATGGCGACGCATATTCTTCCAGCGCTTGATTTGCCTCTCGTCGTCCGCACAACGCCTGCCCATGTAGTAGCGGCAGTACCACTGGAACCAGCCGCGGGGGTCGTCTTCCGAGATCCAGCCCTTCTTTCGCCACTCTGATAATGGTTGCGAAGCGCGTACGCCAAATAAGTTGAGTTCCCGGTCATATTTGTCGGGGCTCAGTTTTGCCGTACGAAACCAGCTGCTCGGAAACTCATCCTGGCAATCGGTCATGTACTTACCGCCGAACACGCCAAGTTCGAGCATTTCTTTGGGTGTCAGTTCCGGGCGAAAGTCAGGCTCAAAATTCTTTCCAATCGCCTGCGTTCGCGTGTAGGCGTAACCGTCCTGCATCCGATCACTTACGACGACCTTTTTACGGGTCATTCAACTAGCCCCTGTGCGCTGCCGGGCTTTATCTCTATCATGACCTCATTGCGGCGCATGAACGGTAAGCTGAACGGGCTGTTGTAGCGTGCGAGGGCGGGCCGACCAATCGTCTGAACGCCGTGCGCCTCAAGCGCGGAGAGCAACAATTTTTCGTGCTGCAGATATTTGCCCTCGGTCCAGCGACCGGAATACCGGTGCACAGCCATGGTCCTTCCCGGTACCTCACGAATTCGGATGCGCTCGTTGTTCGGTACGGGCAGTGATTGCAACGAGTACTTACGTTCCATGACGAAGGCGAATGTCGTCCGACCGTCATCTTCCGCAGCGGTTGCCGTGACCGGTGCCGTCATGGCCATTTTCTCGCCTTTGTCTGCCGATCGCGATTCCACCGGCGCCGTCATCGCCATTTTCTCGGAGGCAGCATTGTCGCCAAAAATGTAGCCGGCGAGAACGCGAAATGCCTCGTTGCCAGCATTATCAAAGTCACCCTGTACATCGACCTCTGCAACGATGTACGGAGCATACAGCCGCACCTCGAAGTCGGTGTATTGGCCGACGACCTGGTATTCGGGTTCTTCAATTGCCATAGCTATTGTCGGAATCATGAAAAGAAGAATTGCGTAGCGCATGAACACGTTTGGTCTCCAGGCAGGATTATTCCCAGCGAATTTTTGAGAAGTCGATGGTTAACTGCCACACGTCATTGTCGACTTTGAGAAAGGAAAGAAAATCGCCTGGATTGAATGTTTCGCGGTCACCACCGAAGGTGAAGATTGATGGTTGAAAGCGGCCGTTTGCCTGATAAACCGAAAATGCGGCAAAGTCATACTTGATGTCCTCGGGTCCCTCCGCGTTCCAGGGCGGTGACGCAGAGCCGCTGAGTTCTATCCAGTCGGCAGCATTCTTACTTACCCAAATATCGGTCGGGTTAGATGGTTTGAATGGATCAAACGGATCGTCGCTCAATCCAAAACCACCGAAACAGATGAAGTGACCAAACACTATTTCGCACTGATGGCCGGGACGTGGCGACCAACCGGCAGCAGCAGTTACCTGGGTCCAGTTTCGACCGTCTTTCGATTTCCATACGTCATTGAAGTACGGCGGGCAGCGTGGCGTGGATGGATTGCAGACAAAACCGTCTTCACCGCCAAGGACATACATGTATGCACCCCGCGAAACGACCACTGCACCTGCACGTGCGGCCCATGGGGCCTCGTTGGTGACCTTGTGCCAGCGCCTGCCGTCTCGTGAGCGGTACACGTCATTATAATATTTGCGCGGTATGCCACCGGGCCCAATAACCGCGGAATCATCATTAACCGATCCGCCCATCACGTATAGCCAGCCGCGGTGAGTTACCGCACTAAGGCCTGCTCGTTCACTCCATGCGGCATCATTGGTCATCTGTTGCCAGTCGACGCCATCCCTGCTGCGCCAAACGTCGTTGAAGAATTTCGACTCGAGAACATATTGAGGACAGGGGACGCCTGGCGGTAATGGAATTCCTATACAGGTTGGATTCATGCTCGCCTTCGCTGTCGAATCCTGACCGCCGATAACATACACATAGGGGCCCTTGGTAACCGCCTGGAAATATGCTCTGGCATCCCAGGGTGCGCCATGTCCGCCAGTAACCTGATCCCAGGTCTTTCCGCTGTCCTTACTACGCCAGACATCGTTGTGAAAAATGCTATCGCCGAAAGCAAGTGGCATCATCTTTGGTGTTCTACCGCCCAGAACAATAAATTTACCTTTGTGATTGACGGCCTGAAGTCCGGCGCGTGGACTCCAGGTGACCCCGGTACCAGAATTGACTTCATTCCACTCAAACTGATTTAAGAGCTTATCGTCGGCGAATGCTGCTGGCATGCAGATAACCGTCGAAAGTATGATGGCGGCAAGCCGTGACAGAGGGTTTGACATTGTTGTTCTCCTCGACTTTTAATTATTTTTTTCAGTCGCGCACTCACGGAGCGCATCGTGCTCGCAACTGCACCACTTAAGATAGCACCAATGCCAAATAATGAAAATTGCGCGGGTCGCAGCCATTGATTCTCAAAACACATAGGTAATTGCAGCGAAACCCTTGATAACGTGGTCATCGGCGACGATCGGGCTGTCAACAATTTCGCTGGGCAAAAACTCGGTCGATATATTCAGCACAATGCGCCAGTCCTCGGTCAACTCTATGAAGCTGCCGAAACCGACCTCATAAGTCACCGAACTGCCGGTATCGTACTCAGGCCGTATCACCGTAGCGGCCTCCGGCGGAACGCCGAAGTCGTGGTTGGTTAGCTCTGAGCTAAGCCAATTGACTTGCAGTTGCGGAGCAAACCGAAACCAGCCGGCCTGAAAGCCTTTCGACAGTCTCGCGGTGGCCGATCCACCGCCAATATTGTCGAGAACGTCGTGCTCATAACGCAGTGACAGGTTGACACCGCCGGGCACTTCGAAGCGCATGCCCAACCCCGCCATAAGTGTGCTGTTACGATCACCTAATCCGGCAAGTGCCACGCTATCGCTTTCTTCGTAAACGCCAACTCGATAGGAGGCGGAGACGGCAAGGCGCCACCAATCTGTGCCAGCAATGCCATATTGTACGTTGGGGCCAAGCCACTGCAGCCGCTCACCGTTGTAGGTGATTGCCGGAATGGGTTGCAGCACGGTCGTGTCAGAACCAACGTAGGGACTGCCACGGCCAATGACGCCGGCACCAACACCGAGGCGACCACGTTCACCCAGTACTTTGTAAATCTGTATTTCAACAGTGACCGTTTCGTTCTCGGCAACCGGAAATGCTGCGCGACTAAACACGGGTGGCCCTTTCGGGCGATAGTTGTTTGAAATGCCAAGGGGCTCTCTCGGAATTCCTATGAAATTCTTATCTATAACCCCATTGTTGTTTTCATCAACATACACCAGCAGTGCGATATCACCTGCAGGTACATCATCAATAAAATACGTACCGTCTGACCGCCGTTCCGGGCGCACCTCTTTCACGGGGTTTCTAAAATCACCGAAAGCATTTGCTGAGTCATACACCTGAAACATCAGCACGCCATCGACGGGGGCGTCTTTAATACGCACTGACAGATCCGCGGATTGAGCGACAGCAGCCCAACCCACGAACAAAGTGATTACGAGTAGTTTCACATTAGTCGTCCGAGGTGTCGTGGATCAAACCATAGCAACCCATTAGCGCTAAGGAAATCCGCTTCTCTGTATCGTTACCATCTGTTACGAATGGAGGGGTAGCGCCGTCGGTCAGCAGAGCCCCATGAGCACGCGGATGTGAGTTTCGACGCAGCGTGCCAGACTTTTGAGTTCGTAGCCGCCTTCGAGTACGGAGACGATGCGACCCGAAGCAGATTGGTTGGCGACGTCAACAATGCGCTCCGAGACCCACTTGAAATCGGCATCGGTGAGTGCAACGTGCGACATGTCGTCATCGCGGTGTGCGTCGAACCCGGCGGACACGAAAACCATTTCCGGTTGGAACGCCTCGAGCGCCGGTAGCCAGTGATCGGTGACGGCCGCCCGGAACTCGTCGCTTTTCGCGGTAGCCGTCAACGGCACGCTAATCCTGTTCGGCGTGTTTTCAAGCAACGGCGTGTACGGGTAGAAAGGATGCTCGAAGGTCGAACAGAACAGGACGCGGCTTTCGTTCTGAAAAATTTCTTCCGTCCCGTTGCCGTGATGAACATCGAAATCTACGATCGCGACCCTTTCTAGACCGAAGGTCTCCAGCGCATGCGCCGCACCGACGGCGATGTTGTCGAACAGGCAAAACCCCATCGCTCGAGAACTCTCGGCGTGATGCCCTGGAGGCCTGGCACCGCAGAAGGCCGAGTCGATTTCACCACTCATAACCAGATCAACGGCGGCCACAACCGAGCCGGCGGCCCGATAGGCAGCGGCCAGCGATTTAGGGCCAATGACGGTATCGGGATCGAGGCGTGCGTACCCGGAATCAGGAATAGCGGCCCGGATCGCCTCCAGGTGCTCAAGGGGGTGAACCCGCAGCAGTTGTTCATCGCTGACCAACGGGGCATCGACATACCGGAGGACGCTCTCCAGACCGCTGGCAACGAACTGGTCTTCAATCGCGTACAACCGCCCGGCATGCTCCGGGTGTCCCTGGCCGGTATCGTGACTGCGACAGTCCGGATGTGATATATACGCGGTGCGCACCGTGCTTCTCCCTATTTATTTCATGTGCACATGCAGTGTAAAAGGTAGTTGCCAGGAAAGGAATCTGCCGCAGGAGCTACCGTGAATACCCATTACCTCACTCCCTTGTTCACGCCAGGGAGCATCGCCCTTTTCGGTGCCAGCGATCGAGAAAACTCGGTCGGTGGCATTGTCTTCAAGAACCTCATGACCTCTGGCTTCAAGGGCCGGATCTACGGAATCAATCCTGGCCGCGATGTCATCCAGGGCCAACCGGCGTTCAAATCGCTGCAGGATATAGACGAGCCTATCGATCTCGCGGTGGTTGCGACCCCTGCATCGAGTATTCCGGCGATTGTTGAGGCTTGCGGCGAAAGCGGTATCCGGATGATGCTTATCATGTCGGCGGGATTTCGCGAGACCGGTCCGGCGGGCCGAAAACTCGAGGATCGGGTCACACAGATGGCGAATCGCTACGGCATTCGTCTAATGGGACCCAATTGCCTCGGTATTATTCGCCCGGATATCGGCCTGAACGCGACGTTTGGCAACAACAATGCCCAACCCGGCAACCTGGCGCTGGTCTCACAATCCGGCGCAATCTGCACCGCCATCCTCGACTGGGCGGCCGTAAACGAAATCGGATTCTCGACCGTCGTGTCCACCGGCATCGCTGCCGACCTGGACTTCGGGGACTACCTCGACTACCTGGTCGCCGATCCGCAGACCAAAGCGATACTTCTCTACATAGAAGGTATCTACGATTCACGCCGTTTCATGAGCAGCCTGCGTGCAGCGGCGCGCATCAAGCCTGTCATAGCGCTCAAGGTCGGGCGACATGCCGCAGGCGCCGCCGCGTCGGCATCGCATACCGGCGCACTGGTCGGCAGCGACGATACATTTTCGGCGGCCCTGTCGCGTTCGGGCGTGTTGCGCGTGGAGACGATTGGCCAGCTGTTTTCGGCCGCGCGGGCTCTTTCCTCGAACCAGCACCGACGGCCGGCTGAACGACTGGTCATCATTACCAACGGCGGCGGGCCTGGTGTCATGGCGGCTGATCGTGCCGTGGACCAGGGTATCGAACTGAGTGAGTTGAGTGACGCAACCATAGAGCGCCTGAACGAGGTGCTACCGGCAGTGTGGTCTCACAGTAATCCAGTGGACCTGATCGGCGATGCGCCACCTGAGCGCTACAAGCAGACCATCGATATCTGCCTCCAGGATCCGGACATCGATGGCGTCGTAGTCATCCTGACACCGCAGGCGATGACGCGACCAACCGAGGTTGCGCAGGCTGTAATTGACGTCGCCAAGCTGCATGACAAGCCCGTCATGACGAGTTGGATGGGTGGGGCCCAGATCGCGGAAGCACGCAAGCTTTTTAATGCCGCGCATCTGCCGAACTACACCACTGTTGAGAACGCGATTGATGCTTTCTCCTATCTTGCGCGCTACAACCGTAACCAGCGCATGCTCTTGCAAACGCCCGGACGACTGAGCAGCGGCAAGAAACCGCCGGATGCGGACGGTGCACGGCTGATTATCGAATCGGTACTCAACGAGCGACGCAAAACCCTGACTGAGCCGGAGTCATTGGCAGTTCTCAACGCGTTTCACATTCCGACCGTTCGCAGCGGCGTCGCCCGATCCGCTAACGAAGCACTGGTCGTTGCCGAGACGATCGGTTATCCGATCGTAATGAAAGTTCTGTCGACCGACATAACGCACAAATCCGACGCAGGGGGAGTTCGACTCAACATTAATTCAGCGCACGAGGTTCGCGGCATTTATCGTCAATTGATCGATGAAGTGCAGGCCAAGGTGCCGGGCGCGAACATTGACGGCGTCACGATAGAGAAGATGTACCGTAGCTCGAACGGTCGCGAACTTATGATCGGTATTATTCGTGACCCGGTGTTTGGACCGGTTATCAGCTTCGGCAGCGGCGGAACTACAGTGGAGATCATGGGCGATTCAGTCATTTCGCTGCCGCCATTGAACCGCCGACTGGCGACTGACCTGATCAACCGGACACGGGTGTCGAAGATGCTCGGCAAGTTCCGCAACATGCCCGCCGTCGATATGGACCAACTCATCGATGTGTTGCTCAGCGTCTCCGGCATGGCGTGTGAATTGCCCTGGGTTCAGGAGATGGACATCAACCCGTTGATCATTGACGACAAGGGCATCGTCGCCGTTGACGCTCGCATTATGGTCGACTTTCCGAAGTCCTCGACGGATCGCTACCATCATCTGGCAATACATCCCTACCCGATGCGACTGGTCAAACATGTCCAGCTTAACGATGGCACCGATATCGTCATCCGTCCGATTCGACCCGAAGATGCTGAAATCGAGGCGACGTTCGTACGCGAGTTGTCAAAAGAAGCGAAGTACTTTCGCTTCATGAATTCAATTCACGAACTCAGCCAAGAGATGTTGGTTCGCTTCACGCAGATCGATTATCACAACGAGATGGCGTTGATCGCCGTGCAGCAGCTTGATGGTGTCGAGGTCCAGATCGGTGTCGCGAGGTATACGACCAACCCGGACAAGACCAGCTGCGAGTTTGCGCTGGTTGTCTCGGACAAGTGGCAAAGCAAGGGCATTGCACATCGACTGATGCGTAATCTGATGGAAGTCGCACGTGACCGTGACCTCGAAGTCATGGAGGGCCAGGTTTTGAGTAACAACACGAAGATGCTGGAGCTAATGGCTTCGCTCGACTTTGAGACCTCGATCGATCCGGACGACACTTCGATAAAGCGCGTTGTAGCACAACTGCACAAGCTGGACTGAGCATCTATTGGTCCGCGCCTACCCGGCCAGGTGTTTTTCACGGGCTATGCTGTGGCCATTGTTAGTCAATAATAACGAGATTGCGTCCCGAGCGTTTTGCCCGGTAAAGACGCGCGTCCGCATCTCGCAGCAGCGTTGTCATCCTCGACTCATCATAGGATTCCGCAATGCCGAAGCTGATCGTGACACTGAGCCTCTGTCCAGCCTTAGATTCGATGTGGGACCATCGAGTATTTTGAACGGCAAGCCGGATCTGGTTGCAGATTTGCACGGCAAACTCAACGTTCGTATCGGGGAAACACAGCAGGAATTCCTCACCACCGTATCGTGCAACAATATCGGACTTTCGGCAGCGATCACTCATAAGGTGAGCCACCCGGCGAAGCACTTCGTCGCCGACAGCATGTGAGAAGGTGTCGTTGATCTGTTTGAAAAGATCGATGTCGGCGAGCGCAACGGTCATTTTCTCTCCACTGCGTCGTGCAAGCTCCAGTTCCCGTTCCACGAAATCATCGACATAGCGGCGATTGGGCAAGCCTGTCAGTTTGTCGTGTGTTGCCTGATGCTCGAATTCGATTGCCTGAATCCGAAGCTCCTCGGTGCGATCCTCAACCAGAGATTCGAGTCGTTCCCGCATGAACGCGTACTGTCGGATGATCAACATTCCGATCCCGAGTACCACCAATAACAGGGCAAAGTAGATGCCCGGCATCGTCGTAAACGCAATCGCAACGACCACGGCGACGACGACCGAGATCGACTCGACGGCCGTAGTAAAGGCATTGAACAGCGACCGCGGATCCATCTCTCGAAAGTAGATTATCGCCATCATTCCGAGGTCATTGAGAAACTGCATCGTCAACATCAGGACGAGCAGCAGACCCGCGGAGCGCAGGTCAATAACTTTGAGTGGAATGGCGCCGCCGAGCATTTCGAAAAGCAGGCCACCCAGCAGGATGACCAGCGTCATCAAGCCGGAGTTATTCAACGCCGCGACCAACACCTGTCGAACAGGCACTCCCTTCGTCAGGCGATGCCAGGGATAAATTAATGACGCGAGGCCATTAACCCAGGCCGCATCGACCGGCCCGAGAACCAGGATGCTGGAAACTTGTGCAACACGGTCAAATGATACGTGTCCGAAACCCTGATGAGGAAAACCCGTTGAAATTGTGAACAGACCAAAAACAACAAAAAATGCTGCTGTCTTCCAGTCGTATATCCCGGATAGCAGGCCGCGTTCGGCAACAAACCAGGCCACACAACTGCAGGCCACGATGAACAAGATCAGCGTGTAAACAAGATCGGCTCGCCAAAATGCTTTTTTCCGGCTTTCTTCAGTCATACAACGTAAGCCCCCGGGTACTGCGTCCATTCTAGCAAAGCAATCGGCAGTTTTTGCCCGCTTGGGAAACTACGTATTGGCAAACCGCGAGATTGGCCGTATACCCGAAGCTCACCAAGTAATCTCACTTGGCGCTTTCCGTCCTGGAAAGTACGGGAAGAAGGCGACCAAACAACTATAAGGAATGGAATTCCAACTCCAGAAACCACTGCCCATTTCATAGCGCTCCAATCCATATCGACGCATACAAGGAGGATTTGTAATGCGATATTTGATAATTGCCACGTGTTCGGTTTTCGTCATGTGGTTTTTGTGCGCATGCGGTGCAGAACGGGTTGTTATTGACCCGGTTGGATACAAGGTCGTTAGCCAGGGTGAAGAGATCACCGAGGAAGATGCTGCACAGATCATCGATGGAAAAACGACCCGAGATGATATTTACCTCATGTTCGGTAAACCGACGTCAATCCTGGAAGATGGACATGTGTTCGTCTACAACTGGGTTCGGGGCGGTGAAGGAAATGTCCTTGGCTTCGGTACCGGCGACGCGAAAGCTCATAGCCTCATAGTCACTTTTGACATCAATGACATAGCGACGGGACACCGTATTACACGCGGCAATGTGCCCACTGCTAGCGTAGGCGATTAGCTGACATCTCAAATCAGGCCTTCCGCGTGCAGGAAGGTACAAGCATGGGGACAACCTCATGAATATTTTCAGTCCCATTCGTTTATTGCTGGGGTTCATCAGCCTGTGCCTGATTATCCCGGGCATTGGGAATCGTGAGGCTCAAGCGGCATCTGACACAGAGCTGACAGAGGTCGATCGGCAGATTCCTTTCGCATTGGCCATTCGCGGCGGAGTGAGTTTGGGGTCCTACGAGGCGGGCTTCAACTGGGCGCTACTGCAGTATTTTAAGACGCTGCGAATCGACCGCAGAGATAGTGATCAGAGCTACATAGAGCTGCGAGCAACAAGTGGTGCCTCAGCGGGCTCTATCAATGCCCTCTTATCTACGATTTCATGGTGCGTCGATGACAATAAGGTTCAGGCAGGTGATCTTTTTCCCGACAGCATAAACAACAACCTCCTTTTTGATACCTGGCTGGACATGGGCTTCGAGGAACTGCTTCCCAAGGAAGTTGACTCCCTTGAGCATTATCGTGCCGACGACGGTGTCCTGACGCGCAACGCCTTTCAGAAAACCATCGCCAGGATGAAACGACTGTTGGGTACAGATGTTTTTCGTCCCGGGTGTGAGGTTCAGTTTGGGGTTTTGGTCACCCGTGTAGACGCTGCTGAAAAAGACATTGCCGGTGTGCGAGTACACAATCAGCGCTTCGTCATTCCGTTGACGCTGCGTGTAAACGGGTTGG
>JAACFM010000143.1 GCA_009937445.1 Gammaproteobacteria bacterium
CAGCCGACAGGCGACTGATCGTTCTCGATCGCGATGGAGTGATCAACCGCGACTCGAGCGACTTCGTAAAATCCGCTGATGAGTGGGTTCCCCTGGACGGCAGCATCGACGCGATTGCCGCGCTGTCGCAGGCGGGATTTACCGTCGCGGTTGCAAGCAATCAGTCCGGCCTCGCCAGGGGCCTTTTCGATACCGATGCACTCGCGGCAATGCATGCAAAAATGCATGACCTGGTTATGCGCGCCGGTGGACACATCGACTATGTCGTTTTTTGTCCGCACGGCCCTGACGCCGGCTGCGACTGCCGCAAACCGAAGCCGGGCCTGCTCACTCAGATCGCAACACATTTCGACGCCGCGCTTATTGGCGTCCCGGTGATCGGCGATTCGCTTCGAGACCTGCAGGCGGCGGCGTCTGTTGGGGCGCGGCCCGTATTGGTTCGCAGCGGTAACGGAAGCGGCGCCGAGGCGGAGCTGCCGCCCGAACTATCGGCTGTTGAGGTTTACGATGACCTCGCCGCGGCCGTGACCGCGCTGCTTGCAAACTAAAGCAATGTTTCGCGCTCTCAGGTCCCTCCTCTTTTTGCTGTTCGGTTTTCTCTCGGGGGTCTTGTTCGCTGCCGCTGCGTTATTGTTTTTTTGGGCATCACGTGATTTCTTGTGGGGCTTCGTTATTCGGTATTGTCGGCTGACGTTATGGGCGGGCGATTTTTTTTGTGGTCTCAAGGTCGTCGTTGAGGGCCAGGAAAACCTTCCGGATACGCCCAGCGTCATCATGATCAAGCACTCCTCAGCGCTGGAGACGTACGGGCATGTCCCGTTTTTTCCAAGGACGTCGTGGGTACTAAAAAAAGAGCTCTTCTGGATACCGGTGTTTGGCTGGGCGCTCAAAATAATATTCCGCCCGATCGCGATCGACCGTAAAAGTGGCAGCACGGCCGTCAAGCAGGTTATTCGTCAAGGCAAAGAGAAACTCGCCGAGGGCACCTGGGTGACGGTCTTTCCAGAGGGCACACGCGTGGCGCCCGGCGAGACACGAAAATACGGCGTCAGTGGCGCGGCGCTGGCCAAAGAGGCCGGAGTGCAGATCGTCCCGGTCGCCCAAAATGCTGGCGACTTTTGGCCCCGGCGGGTATTAACGAAACAGCCGGGGACGATTCGTTTTTGTATCGGCCCTCCGATCGACGCATCTGTCCTGCCCCCGAGAGAAACCAACCTGCTTGTTCAGGAGTGGATCGAAAACAAGATGTCTGAAATCAGCAGCTGCTACAAAGACAAGGACGCCTGAAAATGACCGCTTTAGTCGCCCTCTTTCCTTTTTATTAAACGTCTTCTATCGTCGGAAAAAGTAGGCCTAAAAGCGCCGAACCCCTCTGAAAAGACCGCTAGACGTCA
Source organism: Gammaproteobacteria bacterium (assembly GCA_009937445.1). GTDB lineage: Bacteria > Pseudomonadota > Gammaproteobacteria > Steroidobacterales > Woeseiaceae > UBA1847. The sequence continues at coordinate 1,395 of JAACFM010000143.1, forward strand.
AGGTTCTCTACGGTCAGCGCGTTCCTTTCGATAAACTCTCGGCGCGGCTCTACCTGGTCACCCATGAGCGTTGTGAATATTTCATCGGCCTTAACGGCGTCATCAATCTTCACCTGCATTAGGCGTCTCGTTTCCGGGTTAACCGTCGTGTCCCAGAGTTGATCCGGGTTCATCTCACCAAGGCCCTTGTAACGCTGAATCGCCTGTCCCCGGCGCGCCTCGCTCATCAACCACTCGACGGCCGCCGAAAAGGTGATCACCGGCGACTGCCGCTCGCCTCGCTTGACGTAGGAGTCATCCGAAAGCAGGTCGTTGATCTTTGCTGCCAGGGCCATTATGTGTCGATATTCGTTGGTGCCGAAGAACTCGCGCGGCAGGTAGCGTGTGCTTGGGATGCCGTGTTGTACTCGAGTAATAGCAATGCGCACACCCTCGCCGTCCTCGTCACCGCGGTCCAGCTCTGCCGTGTAACTTCCAACGCTGTTATCTTCGGCGCGATCGCCCGTGTGTTTGGGTAGTGCCTGTGAAAATATTTCAGTCCATGCTGCCAGCGCATCAAGATCAGTTGCATCGCTTGCCCCGACTTCCGGCAGCGCGCTCATAGCTCGCAAAACTACCTCGTCATATCGGGGCGCCAGTCGCGTGATGATGCCCTCAACCGCGATGTGTTCCTTCGCCAGCGTCTCCAGCGCAACCCCCGACAATGCCGGCGCCTCGCTGTTTACGTGCAGGGCCGCGTTGTCCATTGCGGCGTTCAACAAATAAGTGTTGAGCTCAGCGTCATCTTTCACATACACCTCTTGCTTGCCGCGCTTGATTTTATATAGCGGCGGCTGGGCGATATAGATGTGCCCTCGCTCAATGAGCTCCGGCATTTGACGGTAGAAAAAAGTCAGCAACAAGGTGCGGATGTGCGAGCCATCTACATCGGCATCGGTCATGATAATGATGCGGTGATAGCGCAGCTTGTCCGGGTCGAAGTCATCGCGACCAATGCCGCAACCAAGCGCCGTGATCAGGGTGCCAACCTCCGCAGACTGCAGCATTTTATCGAAGCGGGCCTTCTCGACATTCAGGATTTTTCCCTTCAAAGGAAGGATGGCCTGCGTGCGGCGGTCACGACCCTGTTTCGCTGAACCGCCAGCGGAGTCACCCTCCACCAGGAACAACTCGGAGAGTGCAGGATCTTTTTCCTGGCAGTCCGCGAGCTTTCCGGGCAGGCCAGCTACATCCAGCGCGCCTTTGCGTCGCGTCATTTCACGGGCCTTGCGTGCGGCCTCGCGCGCTCTGGCTGCATCGACTATTTTCGACACAATCGACTTGGCTTCCTGAGGGTGTTCCAACAAAAACTCTTCGAGCTTGCCGGCCATCGCCTGCTCAACAATGCCCTTGATTTCGGATGACACCAGCTTGTCTTTGGTCTGCGATGAAAACTTGGGGTCCGGTACCTTTACGGACAACACCGCCGTCAGGCCCTCGCGCGCGTCGTCACCGCTGGGCGTGTATTTGTCTTTCTTGGTATTGAGCTCTTTCTCAATATAGGTGTTCAGCGTCCGCGTCAGCGCCGAACGAAAGCCGGCCATGTGCGTGCCGCCATCGCGCTGTGGAATGTTGTTGGTATAGCAAAACATGTTTTCAGAGTAGCCGTCATTCCACTGCAGCGACGCCTCAACGACAACGTCATCTTTCATCGTGGTGAAGTGGAATATCGTCGGGTGAATCGTTGTCTTGTTGCGGTTCAGGTGCTCAACAAACGCCCTTATGCCGCCCTCGTATTCGAACAGCTCCTCCCGCTCATCACGCTCGTCGACGAGATGAATGCGCACGCCTGAGTTCAAGAACGATAATTCGCGCAATCGTCTGGCGAGAATTTCGTAATGAAACTGTATGTTCGTAAAGGTTTTGTCGCTTGGCTTGAAGCGCAGCGTTGTCCCGGTGCGCTCGGTGTCACCAATGACAGCCAGTGGCGCTAACGGCTCGCCGTGCGCGTATTCCTGTTGGTGGCTTTTGCCGTCACGGTGAATGGTCAGCACCAGCTGTTCGGATAGCGCGTTTACAACTGAAACACCGACGCCGTGCAATCCGCCGCTCACCTTGTATGAGTTGTCATCGAATTTACCGCCCGCATGCAGCACGGTCATGATGACCTCGGCCGCTGAGAGCCCTTCTTCCGAGTGCATATCAACCGGGATACCGCGACCATCATCACTGACGGTGACAGACTCATCCGCGTGGATGGTTACGGTGATCGTGTCGCAATGGCCGGCCAGAGCCTCATCGATTGAGTTATCGACAACCTCGAAGACCATGTGATGAAGACCGGTGCCGTCGTCGGTGTCACCGATATACATTCCCGGCCGCTTTCTGACGGCCTCCAGGCCCTTTAAGACCTTGATATTACTGGAAGTATATTCTGTCGAGTCGGTCATTCTATGTCCTCAAAATGTAAGCCCTACAGTGTAACAAAAAAAGGGCGGTCAGAGTCGCCTCAAATCTTTCTTTTTTAAGGTGTTTTCGCGCTTCTGAGGGGCTTATATTTCCCGGACTGGAAACAAATTAATCGAGCGCTGTAACGGTACCGTGTTCCACGTGGAACATCACGGGCTTTTCAGGAAACACCAGCGCCTCAGGGTCGAGGCTGGTCGCCACCACCTGACAACCCAGCGCCGCAACGGCGGCCATCAGCCGCGCTATCGAGTCACCGTCCAGCTCCGCGGCAGGGTCATCCAATAACAACAACAACGGTTTCTCGAGTGCCGCCTGTGCCGTCTCCGTCGCCGCAAGAATCATTGAGCTCGCCAATAGCTTTTGCTGCCCCCTCGACACCAGCTTCCTCGCCTGGCGCTCGTCGTAGCTAACCTTGATGTCCGCCCGATGCGGCCCGGACTGCGTCGACCCCATTTGCATGTCTCGTTCGACCCCCTTCTCGAGCGACTCCTTGAGCGTCTTCTCTTTCGCCCAGCCCCGCTGGTACTCAAACGCCAGGTCAGTCTCAAGCAGCGCATAGCCGTGTTCTTTAAGGCTGTCTAACGTGCGCTCGAGGACTCGCTGTCTGGAATCGTCCAACTCTTGCGCCAGCTCCAAAAACTCTGCGTTCCAACTGCGGATCGCTGCTTCGCCCGCTTTCGCCCTGAGCGCAGCATTCCTCTGTTTCAGCGCCCTCCTGAATCGCCGCCATATCATAAGATGTTCATGTTCCACGTGGAACGCCACCCAATCCAGGAACCTCCGGCGCAGCTCCGGCCCCCCGGCAATCAGGTTATGAACCTCCGGATCAATGACCTGCAATGGCAGCGCTGCCGCCAGCGCCGCCGACCCACTCGCATTTTCGCCGCCTATTCTGACCTCGAGCCCCTCTCGACCGTTTCTAACCCCGAGAGCCAGGCGACCCTCGCCGCGATCAACCTCACCGAAAAGCACGAAAGACTCTTTGCCGTGTTGAACCAGATTGGGCGTGTTTGCCCCGCGAAACGACTTTCCGCGCCCCAGATACGCCAACGCCTCCAGAAGACTTGTCTTGCCGGAGGCGTTAGCACCACTGACCAAATTGAAGCGAGGGCCCAGTTTAACCTCCACCTTCTCAAGGCAACGAAAGTGGCTGGCCCGAAAAAGGCGAATCATCGCTTGTCGCTCTTTACTAAAGGCGCATAGGCATAACGACAAACGTACAATCTTCGTTGCCCGGCTGCCGAATGAGGCAGCTCGAATTGCTGTCCTGTACTGATAACGTCACGTCATCGCCCTCTACAGCCCCGAGCGCATCCAGAAGGTAATTCACGTTAAACCCGATCTCGATATCTTCGCCGGTGTATTCAACCGCGAGCTCTTCTTCAGCTTCTTCCTGCTCCGGGTTATGTGCTTGCAGCATCACCCCGCTGTCACGAATGACCAACCTGATGCCCCGATACTTCTCATTGGACA
>JAACFM010000144.1 GCA_009937445.1 Gammaproteobacteria bacterium
CGGTCCCGCTTGACGGGAGCGAGGCGGCAGCCGCAGGCTGCCAAAAAGTCGCACTCTAGGGAGTGCTCCTACAGGGTCGCGCGCAGGGCGCGCTCCTACAGGGCTACCTTGGTTTCTTCGCCTTCCAGGCGCGCGACGATCGTTGCGCAGCAGCAGTCACCCCAGACATTGATGCTGGTGCGGCACATGTCGAGGATGCGGTCGAAGACCATCAGGACGCCAATGGCTTCCAGCGGAATGCCAATGGCCGCGAGAATAATCGCGATAGCAACCAGCGACGCGGAAGGCACGCCCGCAACGCCGATGGATGTCATCAAGGCGATGGCAACGATCGTGAACTGCACGGCGAATGTGAGCTCCAGACCGTAGGCCTGCGCCAGAAATAACGCGGCCGCGCATTCATACAAGGCCGTACCGTTCATGTTCACGGTCGCACCCAGCGGCAATACGAAACTCGATATCTTGTTCGACACGCCGATGTTGTCTTCGACGCTTTCCATTGTGATTGGCAATGTCGCCGACGACGACGCGGTCGAGAAGGCCGTCAGCATGGCCTGAGATGCACCTATCAGCGTTTTGACCGGCTTGACGCGACCGACAAATCTCAACAACAACAGCAGTGTTCCAAATGCATGGATCGCCAGCGCGCCCAGTACGCAAATCGCGAACAGCGCAAGTGGCCCGGTGGCCTTTAGTCCGGCATCGGCTATCACAGCACCGACCAGTCCGAATACACCGATGGGTGCGAACTGCATGATGAACTCCGTCATCTTCATCATGACGTGGAATACACCGTTCCAGAATTTGAAGAGTGGCTCTGCAAAGTCATGCGCGAGATGCGTCATGAAATAGCCAAACAGGATCGCAAAAACGATCAGCCCAAGCATCTGCCCTTCAGCGGCCGCTTTGACGATATTCGGCGGAACCATGCGGATGAAGATCTCTGCAACGTCGCTGGCGTCTTTGTCACCCACCTTGGCCTGAACTTCTTCAAAGGAGGCCGACAAGGACAACGCGTCTTTTGCCGGTTCGCCATCGATGTAACCGGGGCCGACTGTATTAATGACAAACAGGCCGACGAGGATCGCAGCCAAGGTCGTGGTTGCGTAGAAAAGCAGGGTTTTGCCACCCAGCGCGCCCAGATTGCCTCCGGACCCTATGCCAGCGACGCCGACAATGATCGAGGAAGTGATCAACGGCACGATGATCATTTTCAGGGCGTTGAGGAATATCTTGCCGATGAAATTCATCATCGCGATGAACTCAACACCAAAGAACGTCGGCTGACTGCCCGTCGCTTCTTTGATACTGAACATCCAGAGACCGGCGATAAACGCCAGAATAATCGCGATCAGAATCTGCCAATGCAGAGCAAGCTTACGCATGTATCCCCCGTACGGCGTTTCGCCGTGATGGTGTTCTTATGCGAGCCAGCTTACTGGAACAGGTCTTGTGCGGCCAGCGTATCCTCGCTGATGATCACTTCGGCATTGGCGCGCAGCGCCTGAACGAAGGCAACGAAGTCGCCAACACCGTACTGGTCAACCAGTTGCTCTTTGCCGGCGTCACGATCTGCCAGCGGAATAGACTCAGGCCGACCCGGAATAACGGCATCGAGACTGAAAACCGTGTAACCACCGGCATCGTTGCGCGTGCTGCCGAGCGTCGGGTTGCCCTGAGTCGGTTTCAACGCAGTGAATATTGCGACTGAGAGTGATTGATCCGCGTCTTCAGCATTGCGGGTAACTACTGATGAAGGAGCGGCTTCAGCACCGACTGATGCAGCCGCCGCGGCAAACTCCTCGCCCCCTCTGACGGCATCAAGCATTTGCTGTGCCCGGCTCGCCATCAGGAATTCAGACTGGCTGTTGGTTAGCGTGGCAACGATCTGGTCGCGCACGTTTTCCAACGTATCGCGTGATGCCTGAGTGTGTTTGGTCACCGAAAAAACGGCCGTACGATTAACGTCCAACTCGATAACTTCGGACAGTGCGGCTCCACTCAAAACCGTCGGGTCGTAAATAGCGTCAACGGCGACCTGGCTACCGCCAAATGGCTCGACGCTGTCGCGGGCAAATCCGGCAACACCCTGAACTTCAAGACCAACAGTATCGGCCAGTGAACGAATGTCGGTTGCGTCAAACAACGCATCCGATAATTTTCTTTCGAACGCGAGGAACAGGCCTTCGGCCTTCTCTTCCTGCAACTCGGTCAGCAGCGAAGCGCGCACCTGGTCGTAGGGGAGCGGACCCGACTCCATGATCTTATCGAGGCGCGCGATATGAAAACCGAAGTCGCCTTTGATCGGGCCTTGCACAACACCTTCCTGCATAGAGAAGACCGCATCGCCGAGCGCATCCGGCATTTGCGTGCGCGGTAACGGGCCCATGTCACCACCGTTAGCGGCGGTACTGCCATCTTTGGAATACTGGGCGGCGAGTGCCTCGAACGATTCACCGGATCGAACGCGCGTCGTTATTTCATTCGCAACCACTTCTGCACCCGCTTCATCATCGTCAAAGAGGATAAGAATATGGCGAGCCTGACGCTGTTCGTCCTGCAGATATCGATCCTTGTTCAGGTCGTAATACTCGACCAGTTCCTCTTCGGTCACGCCAACCTCAGCTGCAACCTCATCGCGACGAATCTCCACATACTCAACGTCCGCTGTTTCCGGCAAATTGAACATCATTGGATTTTCGTCGTAGAAAGCGGTGACCATCTCGTCACTCACGTCGATTTCATCAGCGATGGATTCCGCAGAAATCTGCGCGGTCCTGACAACACGATTCTCAAACGCAAGGTTCAGGAAGCGACGGTAGTTGGATGGCGGCACGATGGACGAACCACGAATTGCCCGCTGCAATTGCGACCGACGCAAATTCAGCTTCTGGGATGCCTCGAACTGCACCGGTGTCATACCGGCGCCGGACAGAACCGCTTCGTACGTATCGCGATCAAAGCGCCCGTCGAGCTGAAATTCGGGAAACTGGTGAACAATCTCCGACAGTTGTTTATCCGTGATCATCAGGCCGGCTTCATCGAGGTAGTTATCGATAACGCGCTGCTGGATCAGCTGCTCGAGTATGTTCGAGCGAAGTTGCATGCGGTACTCATCGGGCAATGCCGCAATTTGCGGGTTCGCCTGAACCTGGTCACGGTAGGCCGCCTCAAACTGGCCGACACTGATATCGACGCCGTCAACCTTGGCCGCGTAGCTCGAACCAATGGTGGAGAAATTAGCGCCGCCGACGAAGACGAAGGAAAGGGCAATCGTACCGAGGACGGCAAGGGCAACCTTACCAGTCAGATTATCGCGAATATTTTGCAGCATATTTAAAGTGTCTTTATTAACTGTATGAGCGCGCCCAGGGCGCGACCGATTGGAGGCCCGGAATTCTATAGCAGGCAGCCCGGAACGCCAACAAAAAAAGGGGTCAGCACCATTTTGGCACTGACCCCTTCTCATCGTTGGCGGAGCGGACGGGACTCGAACCCGCGACCCCCGGCGTGACAGGCCGGTATTCTAACCAACTGAACTACCGCTCCTTGTTTGGTGGGTGCTGACGGGTTCGAACCGCCGACCCTCGCCTTGTAAGGGCGATGCTCTACCAGCTGAGCTAAGCACCCAATCTTCGAACAAAAAATCTTAAACAAACACTAAGTGCATGAAAAAGCCCGTAAAAAACGGGCTTCTCCGTAGCCTGTGCCCCCTTGGGGCGCGCTAGTTTACGGCATCCTTCAAGCCTTTGCCAGCCTTAAATCCAGGAACATTACTTGCCTTGATTTGGATGGTTTCACCCGTGCGAGGATTGCGTCCAGCGCGTGCTGCGCGGGCCTTAACCGAGAATGTTCCAAAGCCTACGAGAGACACCGAGCCACCGTCGGCAAGCGTTCCTTGAATGCTGTCGAGTACTGCGTCAACGGCTTTGGTTGCATCAGCGCGTGATAATCCTGCTGCACCCGCAACTGCGTCTACTAGTTCGCCTTTGTTCATAATTTCCACCCTTGCTGATTGATTAAAGAAGTTGTCATCAATCCAGCGTGCCGCCGTAGTGGCGCAATCCGCTGAATGGCTGAAAGTGGCTCCGTGCATCCACCAACAACTACGGGGCTTATACCAACTGGCATATATAGCGTCAAATATCCCTTAACCATGCGGGTTCCAGCGCATTCGTCCGATCCTACCGTGACATCCGTTTTTAGCGCTCTACCGGCGATTCTGCGGTGGATCTTGGCCCCTTGATACGGTCTCAGGCGACGGCCACTGGCCCAGCCGATGCTGCACGGGACCATGGATCCATTTCACTGTAGCAATCGTCAGCTTGTTGTTGATGTATATAGGAATAACGGCAGACCACGGGCTCAAAATGCGATAGGTAAGCCATTCGAACCGCCTTTGTTACCGGGGCCAATCCATCCCCCGCAGCGTTCGCATAACGGAAAAACAGCGCCGAGGTAGCGTCTGCCCTCAATCGCTGCAAACCGCGTCAAAAAAACGCTGCGTGGCAAATCCAGGCAGCGCCGTTATTGCGCGCAACTGCGCGACTCCAAACGCCTGAAAGGGCTGCATTTCACGGCCCGGCACGCAGCCTTTGTTGCAGAATCTCAGCTCACACGACGGACATCGGCACCCAGCGACGCGAGTTTTACTTCGAGCTGTTCATAGCCCCTGTCCAGGTGGTAGATACGATTGACCTTGGTCTCACCGACTGCCACCAGTCCTGCCAACACCAGGCTGGCACTGGCACGCAGATCGGTCGCCATCACCTCTGCCCCGCTCAGGCCGCCGGGATGGCCGCGGACGACGGCAACCTGTGTCATCGGCGTGATATCGGCACCCAGCCTGACCAGCTCCTGCACGTGCATGAAGCGGTTTTCGAATATTCCTTCGGTAATAACGGATGTGCCGTTCGCCTGCGTCATCAGGGCCATGAATTGCGCCTGCAGGTCGGTCGGGAATCCCCGGTACGGAGACGTCGAAATGTCGGTCGCACCCCAGCTATCGGTCTTGGCGACGGTGATAGAGGTCTCATCAGTTGTGATGCCAAAGCCGCACTCCTGCATCTTGTCGGTCAGCGCCTCAAGATGGGTCGGCACACAATCCTCAACCGTGACCTGGCCACCGGTGATCGCCCCGGCGATCAGCAACGTACCGGCCTCGATACGATCGGCAACAATCGTGTGCGTACCCGGGTGCAATTCATCAACGCCGTCGATGGTGATGACGCTGGTCCCTTCGCCGTCGATTTTGGCCCCCATCGTCTTCAGGTAGTTCGCCAGATCAACGACCTCGGGTTCCTTGGC